>DASYMB010000001.1:0-8678 GCA_036009285.1 Pyrinomonadaceae bacterium
CAGTCTGACGAGTTGCTGGCCCGCATTCGCCTACCCCGACTGTGGCCGGACTTGACCCACTACTATCGCAAGGTAGGCACACGAAAAGCGCAGGCCATATCAAAGGTTTGCGTCGCTGCGACGGCGAGAATGAATGAAGGCGTCATTGACGTAATACGCATCGCGCTCGGAAGTGTCGCGCCGGTTCCCCTTCGCTGTCTCAAGACCGAAGACGCATTGCGCGGAGAACTGCTTACCGCCAACACTATCGAGAAGGCCAAGCTGGAGTTAGCTCGAGAGATCGTTCCCATAAGCGACATTCGCTCGACCAGGAACTACCGCCTCAAAGTCAGCGTTAATGTACTCGAGGATTTTTTGCTCAAGCTTGCGTCAGATTGGGGCGCCTCTTAGTTTTCGTTCCCTCTGTGCCTTCTCTGTGTTCTCTGTGCCTCTGTGGTTAATCTTTGGTAACGATTGCCTACCACAGAGACGCAGAGAACACGAGACGCTGCACAGAGAAGGCGACACTGCCTCAGATAGCACCTGCCGCGGAGCGATGTATGCGGGGTTTTGCTGAGACGTGTAAACTGAACACTGAAGATCAACATGACCCGCAAATCGCTACTCAAAGCAGGCGCTTTTCCCGCCGGACTACTCCTCTTATTTTTTCTCAGCGCGACGACAGCGTTTGCCGACTGCCCCAATCAAACCACACTCGCAGCCGACGATCCGTTCCACCTGCTCGTGCTGGGCGATTCAATAATGTGGGGACAGGGACTCAGAGAGGAAGAAAAGTTTTCGTCACGAGTTAAGTGCTGGCTACAGGAAAGAATCAATCGAGAAGTAAGGGTCCACGTCGAGGCCCATTCAGGCGCGGTCATATCCGGAGCGGCGCAACCCGGTTTCACGGCCGTCAGCGGCGAAGTTAATTTAAGGACCCCAACGATAAACCAGCAGTTGGACCACGCGGTGGAGTTTTATAACGGCAATGGAACCAGGCCATCGTTAATTCTAATGAACGGCTGCATAAACGATGTCGGTGTAAAAAACCTTTTGGCCGCGTCCACACCGCTCGAGGATCTGCGAGAGCAGGTTAGAAAAAGCTGTGGCGAAGAAATGCAGGTTCTGCTGCAGCGCGTGAGACGCAGTTTCCCGCAAGCCCGGGTGCTGGTGACCAGCTATTATCCGATAGTTTCTCCGCAAACTGCCGACAACGCTTTCCTTCGTCTGCTGGTCAAAAATTTGAACAATCAAAGGCCGGAAGCGCGGCGCCTGACCGATAAGGAGATGCGCCAACATCTGATAGCGATTTCCGACGAGTGGTATAACACCTCAACCGCCAGTCTCCTTGAGGCGGTTACGAAAACAAACGCGGCCGGCGCAGATTCGTCATCGCCTGACGCACGGTTCGTGGAAATTCAATTTGGGCCTGAACACGTGTTTGCGGCCCCGGATTCTTTGCTGTGGAATTTCATGTTTGCTTCCACGAACGTCTCCGGGTTTGCCAAAGTAATAGTCATACTTTCATTCGGGACCGCCGCTTACAAAGCAAACGACCACATGCGCGATACCAGGATAAAGAGTTGCGAAGAGACTTTTAAGAAACCGAAAGGGATTAAGGAAGATAAGAAACTGAAAAGCGCGCGTGAGGACCTGCTACTCGTTTGCCGTTATGCTTCGCTCGGCCATCCCAATCACATGGGCGCTTTGATTTACACTGAGGCTATAAAAGGCCAACTGCTGCAACTAATCGATAAAGCCGGCTGGAAACGTGATACTAATAACCCGCAGACTCTCCCGTGAAAGGACCCGACTACATGAGCTTCCCCTTCAACCAAATCGAATTCAAACGGAACGCGGTAGACCCGGTTGAGTGTATCAAGGCCGGATGGAATTTGATTCGTAGTCAATACTGGCTGTTTGTAGGCATGAGTGCAGTGATATTCATCAGCAGCTTCGTTCCTTTGGGAATTCTGATGGGCCCGATGGTGTGCGGCATTTATCTGGCACTGTTTCAGACCAGGCGCGGTCAGCCGATCGAGTTTGGCATTCTCTTCAAAGGCTTCGACTATTTTGGCGACGCCGTGATCGCAACGCTGCTTCACATGATTCCGATGTTCCTAATAATCGTCCCTTCGTACATACTTTTTTACGTGGGCATGTTTGCGACGATAGCCGCGTCTTCTGCCGGGAATGGCGAGCCCAACCCCGGCGCGCTGCTTGGCTTCATGGGAGTATTTTTTGTTTTCGGGTTGGTGATCATGGTTGCGTTGATCGTGCTCTCCGTTATTTTCACCTTTGCGTATCCGCTAATCGTCGATCGCCGCATGTCGGGGCTGGAGGCAGTAAAGCTAAGTATCCGCGCGGCGTTCGCAAACTTCTGGCGCCTGCTTGGCATGCTGCTCTTGACCGGTCTGTTGACTTTCGTCGGCGTGCTTTTTTGTTACGTGGGAGCCTTCCTGGTTATGCCGGTGAGTTTCGCCGCGATTGCGATGGCCTACGAGCAAGTGTTCGGACTCAGCGAGCTGCAACCAAACCTGCCGCCGCCACCGCCGTCTTTTGTGTAACGCAAACTTGCAGATAAGTTGGCCAGTGAAAACTATGCCGGCAGCTAATCTCGTTATCCGCGGAAAGAGAGTCGTGATACCAGGGTCGATTGCGGCAGCGTCGATCCATATCAGCGATGGCGTTATCACTTCAATCGGATCCTATGAAGATGTTCCACTCGATTGCGAACTGATCGAAGCAAACGATGAATCTCTCGTGATGCCGGGCCTGGTGGATACTCACGTTCACATAAACGAGCCCGGGCGAACTGAGTGGGAAGGATTCCGAACGGCGACCCGCGCCGCGGCAGCCGGTGGCGTAACGACGCTCGTCGACATGCCGCTTAACTCAATTCCACCGACAACAACCCTCGCCGGTTTCGAGGTAAAGTTGGCAGTGGCGCGCGAACAGTGCCACGTGGATATGGGCTTCTGGGGCGGCGTGGTTCCGGGAAATACGCCCGAGCTTGCAGCGCTCTCCGCGGCGGGTGTGGTGGGCTTCAAATGTTTCCTGATCGATTCCGGAGTCGATGAATTCCCAAAGGTCACGGAGCACGATCTGCGCGAGTCACTGCCTGAGTTAACCAGGTTAGACGCGGTGTTAATAGTTCACGCCGAAGTCCCCGGACCAATAAGTAAGACAGGCATTCCCGCCTGTCCAATTGATTCAGAAAGCGCTTCTGCGCAGGAAGGGATAGACAGGAATGTCTGTCCTACCGCATACGCGACGTTCCTCGCATCTCGGCCGCGTGCCGCTGAAAACGAAGCCGTCGCCTTGATGATCAAACTGGCCCGTGAGTTTCGCACCCGGATCCACATCGTCCATCATTCCTCGGCAGACGCGTTGCCGATGCTGCACGAAGCCAGAGCTTCAGGACTGCAGATCACGGTTGAGACCTGCCCTCATTATTTAACGTTTGCTTCCGAGGATATTCCCGAAGGCGCCACGCAGTTTAAGTGTTGTCCGCCCATTCGCGAGCGTGAGAATCGCGAACAACTTTGGAGCGCGCTCGAGGATGGAACCATCGACATGATCGTTTCGGATCATTCGCCGTGTCCGCCGGAAATGAAGTTGCCGGAAACCGGAGACTTCCTCGCCGCCTGGGGCGGCATATCTTCGCTGCAGTTGCGACTGCCGGTGGTTTGGACTGAAGCGACCCGCCGTGGTTATTCAGTTGAGGACCTGGCGCGATGGTTGTGTCGCGAGCCGGCAAAACTTGTCGGACTTTCCAGTCGCAAGGGTTTAATAGAGATTGGCTACGATGCCGACTTAGTTGTTTGGAATCCCGCGGCGCAGTTCAAGGTGGAGGCGGAGGCGCTACATCATCGCCACAAGCTCACGCCTTACCAGGGCCAGGTTTTGCACGGCGTAGTTGAGAAAACTTTTCTTCGCGGCCGGAAGATATATGATAACGGAGAAGTTATTGGCGAACCGCGCGGGAAGCTGCTGAGCCAGTTGTGAAGCGCGTGATTTGTAGGACAGACATTCCTGTCTGTCCCTTACTTTGATTGGAGGTGCGACCGGCAGAAATGCCTTGTCCTACAAAATATGCCGGAAATAGAATGGGCGCGCGCGGAAGACGCGCCGGTAAAAGAAAAATTTGGCGGCACCATCCGCGTGCGAACACTATGGCAATCGCCCAGCGGAGCGGCAGCGCAGGTTGTTGAGATCGATCCGGGTGGTTGTTGGGAAGGAATCGATCTTCATGAGCCCGGACCGGAAGAGGTTTACGTAGTTTCCGGCATCTTCAACGACGGCGTTCGCGATTATCCGGCCGGCAGCTTCATACATAATCCTGCCGGTTCGTCACACGTGCCGCAGTCAAAAACAGGCTGTACGATTTTTGTTTTCTATCCCGAAGGTTAGCAGCGGCAATGGAATTTACGGAACTGGTTGATCTGGCTTCAGAAAGACTTGGCGGCGCGGTGCTTGTCGCCAACGACGAGTTTTTTGCGCCGAAGGAAAATCTCTTGAAACCCAGCGCCCCGATTTTTATCGAAGGCAAGTACACCGATTTGGGAAAATGGATGGACGGCTGGGAGACGCGGCGGCGCCGCACGCCCGGCTTCGACTGGTGCCTCATCCGTCTCGGCGCGCCCGGAATAATTCGCGGCGTCGTGGTCGATACCAGTTTTTTCCGCGGAAACTATCCGGAACACTTTTCACTTGAAGCGTGCGCGCTCGGGGGGCTGCCGACGGCGGAAGAGTTAACTGGGGAGTCGCTACAGTGGACCCAAATTCTGCCTCCACTCCCGCTTGCCGGCGACAGTCAAAATCCATTTGCAGTCGAAAGCGAGCAAGCGTACACGCACCTGCGTTTGAAAATTTATCCCGATGGCGGAGTGGCGCGGTTAAGAGTTTATGGCGAGGTCGTTCCGGATTGGAACCGTCTCAAACGCAGCGGCGGTGAGATCGATCTGGCGGCGGTCGAGAATGGCGGACTCGTGCTCGCGTGTAGCGACATGTTTTTTGGCCATCGTCATAACCTGATCATGCCCGGGCGTGCGACGAATATGAGTGACGGTTGGGAAACTAAGCGGCGGCGTGGACCAGGCCACGACTGGGTGATAATCAAGCTTGGCGCGCCGGGTGAGATCCGCCGCGTCGAAGTGGATACCGCGTGGTTCAAAGGAAATTTCCCTGAGAGCTGCGCCCTTGAAGCGACAAATGCTCTGAACTTGCCGGATGAGAATCTCACTGATCTGTCCGTTGATTGGAAGAGTGTTTTGTCACGCACCAGGTTGCAGGCGCACACGCGCCACTTCTTTGAAAAAGAGATTCTGGATGCCGGCATCGTCTCGCATTTGCGGTTCAATATTTTTCCGGACGGCGGTGTAAGCCGGTTGCGCGTTTATGGACCCATTACCGGTTAGACCAGGCAGAAGCCCCGCGCGTTAACGAGGGCTTGGAACTGAACCCTCCCTAACTGTCGGGCTTCTGCCGGGGAGGGATACGTTGCGTTCTTTGCGGTTAGGATTTGATCCGTGTCCACAAATTTGCCGACAGATATCGAACGACTCAATTTGCTTCCAGCGAGTGAAGCCGAAGACGAACTGTTGAAATGCTGTGGCAGCAAAGAATGGGCCCAACTCGCGTTGGCCCAACGACCCTTCGAGAATATAACCGACTTGCTCGCGAAATCCGATCGCATTTGGTGGGCGCTCGATCAAGGCGATTGGTTGGAGGCTTTCCACAGCCATCCAAGAATCGGCGAGAAGAAAGCCGGCGCGAAGATAGCTCCTCGGTCGCAGCAGTGGTCGGAAGATGAGCAATCGGGAATTTCGAATTCGGCACGGGAGACGATCGAGGCGCTGGCAGAGTTGAACCGCGTGTATGAAGAAAAGTTTGGTTACATCTTCATCGTCTGCGCTTCGGGGAAAAGTTCTGAAGAGATGCTCGCGATTCTCCGAGAACGATTGGCAAACGATCCCGAAGAAGAACTGCGCGTCGCGGCCGCCGAGCAGGCAAAGATTACGCGACTGAGACTAAGAAAACTAATCGACAACCAATAATCTTGGTGGTTGACTCTGGGACTCCAGACTGTAGACTCCAGACTCGTATGAGCACGATCTCAACGCACATACTCGACGTCTCGCGCGGCGCGCCTGCAGGCGGCGTTGCGGTCCACCTCGATGTTCAAAACACGAATGAAACCTGGACGGAGCTGAGTCATGCGTGGACCGACGACGACGGGCGGGTGAAGCCTTTTTTCCTGGTTGAGGAACCTCTTTCCGGCGGTACCTATCGACTCGTCTTCGATACTGAGCATTATTTCTCCGAACTCGACGTCGAGTTTTTTTACCCGCAGGTTACGATTGTGTTTAGGGTCGCCGACGCAGCGCAGCATTACCACGTGCCGCTGCTGATCAGCCCGTATGGCTACTCCACTTATCGCGGCAGCTAGTTTTTATTTGGAGTGCGCTGACCTGTCAGCGCTTTGGTTTTCGGCGGCTTGACGCCGCAGTCTTATAGCAAAACGCAGAGCCACCGCCCGCGACAGGTCGCGAGCGACCAAAGCGGCGACCGGTCGCCGCACTCCAAAGTTTCATTCCAAAAACATGACTATCGATCCAACCATTAGCGAATGGCTTAATCTGATCTTCCGCTGGGTGCACGTTTTTGCGGGCATCATGTGGGTGGGCACGACTTACTACTTCACCTGGCTCGACGCGCGCCTGACGGAAGAAGAGAAAGCTGTTGCCGACACTGGCAACGTAGCCCAAATCTGGATGGTCCATAGCGGCGGCTTTTATGTTGTCGAGAAACGTAAAGTGCCGGACCTCGTTTCGCGAACGCTCCATTGGTTTCGCTGGGAAGCCGGCACAACCTGGCTGAGCGGGTTCGCCTTACTGGTGCTCGTCTATTACATCGGGGGCGGTGCTCTGGTCGATCCGGACGTTTGCGACCTCAAAGTGAGTACGGCGGTAGGTATCGGTATTGGAGTGCTCGTCGTCGGTTGGCTGGTCTACGATCTGATGATGATTTCGCCGCTCGGAAAAAATGAGAAGGCCTTTGCGATAATAGCTTACCTGTTGATTGTTGGAACCACTTACGGGTTAACTCGTTTCCTGAGTGGTCGCGCGGCCTACATTCATGTGGGCGCGATATTTGGAACTATCATGGCGGCAAACGTCTGGATGCGAATCCTGCCGGCGCAGAAAAAAATGATTGCGGCGATCAACGAAGGACGTAAACCCGACGACAAGTTGAGCGCTCAGGCAAAGCTGCGTTCAAAACAAAATACGTTCATGGCCGTGCCGGTAGTCTTCATCATGATCAGCAACCACTTCCCCGGCGTCACTTACGGCGACCGCTACAACTGGGCGGTGCTGTCTATTCTTATTCTCGTCGGCTGGATCGCAGCGAAGTTCATCAGGAGAGCTTAGTTTAAGGAAGCTGTTCCTGGTTCCAAGCAGAAGTCCGCGCGTCAGCAAGGGCTCAGTCGGCCGCTTAACCTGCACATTAGTTAAAGCCCTTCCTAACGGTCAGGCTTCTGCTTGGGACAGACAGGAGTGTCTGTCCTATTTCGCGAGCGGAAAGATCGGCTCGATATCCACCGGCACGCCGGTCAGGCGATCAAGCGCGCCCTTCATTGGCGGGCGGATCAGCGAATACTTATCGAGTATCGCTTTTGCCTTCTCATAAGAACCTTCGGCTTCAAGCGTCAACAAGTCGTGAGTCAGCTTTCGCACCGCTTCTCTTATCTTTCCGTTATCGATACTAAACTTGCCGGTCCGCCCGTCGAACTTGATCGCGCCTTCGTCAGTGAAGTAGTTGAACTGCATGGCCACGCCACGCGCGTGCGACTCAGTGAGTCCGAAACGAACTGAGCGAAACATGCTGGCGAGGTAGGTGGTATAGAGCGTGCGCTGCATTTGCTTATCGATGACGCCCTTGTCAATCAAATACTGCAGCGCCCACAGACCGGTCACGTCGGCCTTCGCTTCTTCGATCGACGAATAGAGCTCCTTGAGTTGCAGGCGCACGGTGGTCGCCTGACCAGCGACAGTAATATTGTGTGGTCCAAGTCCATGCATCAGCTCGTGCATGAGTATGTGCGTGAAAAACGAATCGAAGGCAATGTCACGCTGCTGGACAGGATCGAGCACAACGCGCGTGATTGGTATCAGCACCTTGTTGAACTTCGCATCCTGAACGTTCTTCAGCATGATGCGCGCCGAGCCTTTTTCCTTCACCACCCTTTCGTCGTTGGGAAGATTGAAGGCGGCGGTCTGCACGCCGTTGTTTCCTTCCCCCGAGCTGAAAACTTCATTTACTACCCGCATTGGCGACGACGCTCCGAGCTTTGGATTACGATAACGCGCTTCGAGCGGCAGATTGTTTTCCAGCTCCTGCAGGTGCTGACTAAACTTCTCGAGCTTCGCGCTCTCGGCCGCGTCCGTGAGGGTGACATACGCTTCAAACGCGGCTTTGTATCCGAAGAGCTCGTCTTCGTAGGTTTCGTATGGACCGATGGTCACATCAATCGGCGCCTTGAGATCCATCCAGGCGACGTCGCTCGCGTAATAATCGTTTGACGCAAACGCGTCGGCACGCTTCGTTAGAAACTCTTTTAAGGTGGCGTTGGTTGTTAATGCCGCAGCCTCACGCAATAACTTAGCGGCGGGTTCGAGAAACTCTCGATATTCGTC
>DASYMB010000002.1:0-3208 GCA_036009285.1 Pyrinomonadaceae bacterium
CCATCAACCCTGAGGAGGGTTGATGGGCGAAGGCACGTCGCCTTCAAGAACAATTCGCCGGCGCGACGCTTCGATTTTTGGATCGGGCACAGGCACGGCGGAGATCAGGGCCTTGGTGTAGGGCATCAGCGAATCAACATAGATTGTTTTAGCATCGGCGATCTCCACCAGTCGGCCCAGGTACATAACTGCGACGCGATCAGAAACGTGGCGTATCGCGCGCAGATCGTGAGAGATGAAGAGGTAGGTCAGGTTCTTTTCGCGTTGGAGCTTCTCCAGGAGATTCATGATCTGCGCCTGGATCGAAACGTCGAGCGCTGAGATTGGTTCGTCGGCGACAATGAAGTCAGGATCGACTGCAAGGGCGCGAGCGATGCCGATGCGCTGACGTTGTCCGCCGGAGAACTCGTGGGGATATCGTTTGATGAAGCGCTTGCTCAAGCCTACCGTTTCCAGAAGATCCTGGACGCGTTGTTCGGCTTCCCTGCCCCTGGCAAGCTTGAATGTTTCCAAAGGCTCGCCAACGATCTGGCCCACAGTCATTCTGGGATTGAGCGAAGCGTAAGGATCCTGAAAAACTATTTGAAGATGGCGCCGGTGCTGGCGCATTTCCTTCGTCGAAAGCTGGGCTAGATCACGATTGCGATAGAGTACTTCCCCGGAGGTGGGCTCGATAAGCCGAAGAATTGCCCTGCCGAGAGTCGACTTGCCGCAGCCGGATTCGCCGACAAGGCCAAGCGTTTCTCCGGGGTAAATATTCAGAGTCACGCCGTCGACTGCTTTAACAATGCGCGGCACACGTTTACTCATCAAGAGCAAAGCAAGCTGACGCGCGATCAGAAGCGCAACGGCAAAGAACACCAGCGTGATAATCATCCTGGCCCAGAAACCAGCCGGGTACACTTCAAAACGAATCGCCAACAGCACCAGAACGACGGCGCCAATGCCGGCACCGAGCAAGGCCCAGACGTCGCGCCGATTTCGCTTCGCCGGATCGAGTTCGCGTTTGGCGCCCATATCGAAATGAACAAACAAATCCCGGATCGCGACCAGAGGCTCACCGCGTTTGCGGTCAATTAGCCGCGGTGTGTGTTGGGTAGCATCGACGTTTGTTTCTTGAGTGTTCATCCTAATCAGCTCACGTCGGCCTTCCGGCCAGGCAGAAGCCCGACCGTTAGGGAGGGCTCAAGATCGAAATTCTGGCAGAAACCAGAGTCCTTGCTAACGCGCGGGCTTCTGCTTGGGACTTGTTGGTAGCCAACACCGCAACCTGAAGGTTGTACTCTAAACTTCATAGTGGTGCTGCCACTTGCTCAGCCCGAGAGTCGTTATAGACCTCCTCCGCAAAATGGCACAACGAAAAATGCTCGGCAGTCAGTTGCACGAACGGAGGAAACTCGCGCCGGCAAATTTCTTCGGCACGCTCGCAGCGCGGCGCAAACGGACAGCCGGCGGGCAGATGGGCCACATCCGGAGGCAATCCGGGAATTTGATAAAGCTCGCCCTGCTCCTTGAGTGGATCCGGGACTGAACGGAGCAACCCCTTCGTGTACGGATTACCCGGCAACGCGAACAATTCAGCGGTCGGCGCCTGCTCAAAAACCTTTCCCGCGTACATCACGATCAAGTGATCCGTCATGCCCGCTACCACGCCAAGGTCGTGAGTGATCAGGATCACGCTCGTACCGGTCGCCTGCTTCAAGGTTTTGATCAACTCGAGAATCTGGGCCTGGATAGTTACGTCGAGCGCCGTGGTCGGTTCATCAGCGATCAGCAATTCCGGTTCGCAGGAAAGCGCCATCGCAATCATCACGCGCTGGCGCATTCCTCCCGAAAACTCATGCGGATAATTGTCGGCGCGCGATCTCGCATCAGGAATACCCACCGTCTCCAGCATTTTGATCGCGTGCTCGTAGGCCTGATTCCTGGTATGGCCGAGATGTAGTTGGGTAATCTCCATCAACTGCCGCGAGATTTTCATGAACGGATTCAGAGAAGTCATCGGATCCTGAAAGATCATGGCGATACGCCGGCCGCGTATCTTGCGCACCTCCGCCTGGTTGAGCGAAAGGATGTCGGTGCCGTCAAAGTTCACTGCTCCGGAAACGATTCGGCCCGGCGGGTTGGGTATCAAGCGGATTATCGAAAGATTCGTAACTGATTTACCGGAACCCGACTCGCCCACAATCCCCAGCGTCTCACCGCGCCGAAGTTGAAATGAGATGCCGTCGACCGCTTTGACCTCGCCGTCTTCGGTATCGAAGTACGTGCGCAGGTCTCTGACTTCGAGAAGGTTTCCGTTGCTGCTCATATTTGGCTGTAAAGCAACCTGTTAGTTTGCGAAACGTTCGTTACCACTAAGTTGAATATTAGCCCAGCACGCGCAAACTAACAGTTTGCTTTACGGGCTACTGTCTGCTGCTTTGCGGGTCGAGCGCGTCGCGCAATCCATCGCCCAGGAAGTTCAATGAAAAAAGCGTTAGGGCCATGGTCACTCCGGGAAAAACAAGTTGCCACGGGAAGATGCCGATGTTCTGAATTCCGTCTGTCGCAAGACTACCCCACGATGCCAGCGGCGGTTGCACACCAAAGCCGAGAAAGGAAAGAAACGCTTCCGTAAGCATCACCGTCGGAATGGTGAGCGTGGCGTAAACAATCACCGGGCCAAGCGTGTTGGGCACGATATGCCGAAAAATAATCCGCGAAGTTGAAACGCCGGTAGCTCTCGCTGCCAGGACGAATTCCTGGTTCTTTAACGACAGCACCTGCCCGCGCACGATGCGCGCCATGGTTAACCACGACACGGAACCCAGCGCGATGAAGAGGAGGACAATCTGGCCGCGCGGAGTTTGACCGCGAAACACTGCGAGCAGCACGATGACGATGATTATATAGGGCAGCGAGTAAAGCACGTCGACCGCGCGCATCATCAGATTGTCTATGCGGCCGCCGAGGTAACCAGCCGTCGCTCCGTAGCCCACGCCGATGATTAGCGAGACGAGCGTGGCTATGATGCCAACCATCAAAGATATTTGACCGCCCTGAAGCACGCGCGCCAACAAGTCGCGCCCCTGGTTGTCTGTTCCCATCGGATGAGTCCAGGAGAATGATCCGTCGGGACCCGTGAATGGCGGGATCGATCTCAACATTGCCGCGTTGGTCGGAATGTAATCAGGGGTAACGCCGGTGAGTTGCTTAATGATAAACG
>DASYMB010000003.1:0-4458 GCA_036009285.1 Pyrinomonadaceae bacterium
AAGAACAGACGGCGCCACCGGAGCAGAGTGGATTACGCTGCCGTCCTCTGGTGTGGTGGAGGAGGAGTTTCTCTCAGCGCTTATCACTAACGTTACCGGCGCACCTCCTCCGGGACGCGTTGAGTGAGCCACGACACTTCCCCGCTTAAAGTATTACTTGAAACTAATTGATGTATCGATAATAGATGGCCGATGATCGCTGACCGATGATTGATGATTTGATGGTTGACTCCCAGCACGACGAACTCTTCACGCAACATACGGAAGACAAACGCTCCGTCGCTCCCAAAGTGCTCGCGGCGATTTGCGCCCTCGTCATTACAGCTTTGGTGTTGGCCGGCTATGCCCTGCTGCGAAAGCGGCACGCGCAGAGTTCACCCGGATTAGTCGCAGCGGGAAATGAAATTCCTGTTGAGCCCAGAAAACCTTCCCAGGCCCTGATCACAGTTGATGAAGCGCTCCTACAAAAAGGCAACACCATTCTTGGAGGCACGGTCAAAAACACGTCGGCCGAAAAACTTGAAGGACTAGCGGTGGAACTGGAACTAAAGCGTCGCCAGGACGGCGGTGCCGAAACGCAATTGGTAACCTTAGAGCCGGCGCAGCTTGGGCCAGAACAAGAAGGCCGTTATTCATTACAGCTCAAAGCGCAGGACTACAGCTCCGCGCGCTTAGTAGCTTTGAAGGCAGGTTCGAATCTGTCAGTGCCTTACACGACTGCTCCGGGCCAAAAGCGCCCCCCTGAACGAATCGCGTCGAAGACAATTACGATTGCCAAACCGGCCGCAAAGCGAGGCGAGTTTCTAAACTCTCCGGACAATCCCGCTCGAGTGCCTTGAGTCGATCGGTTAAAGGATTTTCTGAGGTGCGGTGATCGTACACGCCGGCAATCCGCCAAGCCTGAGGTTTTCGATTAGAGGTCGGCATGACGATACTTAAAGGATTTTCAAAGCTTCGTAGAGCAAACTGCTAGTTTGCGGTAGTGGGCAGCGAGCGCTTTACGGAGCCAATTGCAAACTAACACTCTGCTTTCCACCTCAAGCATCGTCTTATGACGACCGTAGTGCAACCCCTCGGTTGCTCTGATCGTCCAAATGCAAATCCGATTGTTTGGTCTATAGCAGGTTTCACAAAAATTTAGAATGGGAACGGGGAGCGGTTTAAGGGTGGTCAGGAAGTTTGCCATGGTTCTGTTTTTTGTCCTGGGTGTTATCGGCGCCGCCTTTGCGCCTGCGACCGCGCAGCAAAATATCTCAAACCAAAAACCCGTCTCGATCGATGCCGATAAGTCCAACATCGATGATCCTAATAGACCCTTCACGGCGCTTGAAGAAGAGATGAAGGCGAAGCGCGCCATCAAATTTGCCGAGAAGGAATATCAGGAAAACCTTGACCGGGCGAGAGACCTTTCAACTTTAGGCGCTGCGTTGGTCATCTCGTTTAAGCAGAAAAAGGCGTTGGATCAGGAAGACATCAAGAAACTCGAAAAAGTAGAAAAGCTAGCCAAAGGTATCCGTCGCGCAGCCGGGGGTTCCGAAGATGACGTCGAAATGGAAAAGCCTCCAACCGACATGGCTTCCGCGGTTGAGATGTTGGGAGACTTGAGTCATTCGCTGAAGGAAAAGGTTGAGAAGACGCCCAGGCACGTCATCTCAGCAGCCGTGATCGACCAGGCTAATGTTCTACTTGAACTGATTCGCATTGTTCGCACTCTGCCCGCTAAGGTGTAACTCTTGCCCGAGAAATCCCAGCCGCGAAGTCATCTGAATTTTACGACGTTCATAGCGCTACTCATCGCAACCTTAATCTTTCCTTCGCTGCTGCGATCCCAACAAGATGACGATGTGGTACGCGTCAATACGGATCTGGTTGTGCTGAATGTTACCGTCACTGATAAATCAGGACAGTACGTCCCCGGTCTGCGCCTTTCAGACTTCACAGTCTTCGAGGATGGCAAGGAAGTTTCGCCGCAACAGGTTTCGAGTTTCAGTGTTCAAGAGGCTCCGTTCGCTTCCGTCATTCTGCTTGATACTTCGGGCAGCATGGAGAGCCGTCTTTCGTTAGCTCGTTCGGCGGCGATTCGCTTTCTCGACAGGCTGCGCGAAGAGGACGTCGCCGCAGTCTACAAATTTGATTCGAAGGTCGAACAGGTTCAGGAGTTTTCTACCGGCCGCGATCTCGCGCCAATGGCTTACGGTGTTAAGGCAAACGGGATGACCACGCTGAACGATGCGATCGTTGATGCGGCCAGGGCGCTTTCGGCCCGGCCGGAGAAACGCAAAGCGATCATTGTGTTGTCTGATGGCCTGGATACTTACAGTAAAGCTTCATCCGAAAAAGCGGTTGAGAGTGCTCTGGCTGTAGGCGCAACCATTTATGCGGTCGACATGTCCGCCACTGAGGGCAGCAGTTCAAGTAATCATCAGAGCGCCGCAGTACTCAAAAGCTTTGCCGAAAAAAGCGGCGGCCGCTTTGTCGCGACTCCCGGTGGTCCCGCACTGCGCGATGCGTTTGCAAATATCGCCGACGAGTTAGGACATCAATACACCATTGCCTATCGTCCCTTGAATCAGGTCCGTGACGGTAAGTGGCGTAAGCTGGACGTGAAGGTTTCTCGCAGCGAGCTAATGGTTCGAACGCGTAAAGCTTATCGCGCGCCGAAGGGATGATCGGTTGAGTTATTGAGACTCCGCACGAAGTTCAGGTGCGGCTGGTTTTGTTAAGCGACTTCTCACGATGACGTTCCACAGCGAGTTCAACTAAAACATCAACCATCCTCGTGTAACTTAAGCCTGAAGCCGCCCACATTTTCGGATAGCCGGAAACTTCGGTGAGCCCGGGCATTGTATTCAGTTCATTTATGAGCAACTCCTTCGAGTTGCGCTTTAGGAAAAAGTCCACGCGCGCGAGGCCGGCTCCGTCGATGGATTGAAAAGCCTGAATTGCCATGCGCTGAATTTGTGTCGCTAACGACTTCGAGACTGGCGCGGGTACCACAAACTCGACATGCCCTGTCTTCGTGTACTTCTCGGTGTAGTCAAGAAACTTTGCTGCCTCGTCGTGGACGACATACTCACCTGGAAGGCTCGCCCGGGGTTCATTGTTGCCGATAACCGCACACTCAATCTCCCTCGCGTCAACTGCTTCTTCTACCACGATCTTTCGATCATACTCGGCGGCTAATTCCACCGCTCGTTCAAGTGATGGTTTATCATCAGCGCGCGAAACGCCTACCGAAGATCCAAGGTTCGCCGGCTTAACAAAACAAGGCAAGCCCGGTTTGCGCAAGATGCTTTTGATAATCCTGGTCCGATCAGTCTGCCATTGCGAACGCAAAAACCAGATGTATTTGCACAGCGGCAGTCCGGCTTGTAGAAACAGCAGCTTCATCGCCACCTTGTCCATGCCGCACGCGGAGGCGAGTACGCCGCAGCCCACGTAAGGAAGATTGGCCATCTCAAGCAGACCCTGAACTGTTCCGTCTTCGCCAAACGGTCCGTGTAGTAGTGGAAACACTACGTCCAACTTTTGCGATTTCAGGGTTCCGTCAGCGCGACTAAACGACAACAATCCCGTGTGAGACGGATCACCTAGAATCGCTACTGCTCCTCGAGACGGCTGAGCCGCCTGCAAAGGCAATAATGAGCGTGTATTGGATGGCAAAAGCTCGGCGGCCTCGGCGGGAGACAGCCACTTTCCTTCCCGCGAAATAGCAATAGGAAGGACCTCATATTTTTTTCGGTCTATTGCCTCGATCACGGAAGCTGCCGAGCGTATCGACACTTCATGTTCACCGGACCGGCCGCCAAAAATCACCCCGATGCGGACCTTCTTCGCCAAATGATGCACTCCCCCAAGAACTAAAGCGCTAAGCTGTTAGAGAATCGTTTTGCCCAACGCCGACAGGATTAACTCTACACCGAGTTCGGCCGTCTTGTTATTTACATCGAGCGCAGTATTTATTTCTACAACTTCAAGCGTGCGCATACCGCCGGCTTCCGCGATCTTTTCCATCGCCAAATGCGCTTCACGATACGTCAGACCGCCGCGCACCAGCGTGCCAGAGCCTGGAGCATCGCCGGGGTCGAGCGCATCGACGTCGAATGTTACCGCATAGCCGCCGCTTGCGCGCGACACGATTTGAATTGCTTCATCCATGCAGGCGCTCATGCCGCGCTCGTCGATCTCGCGCATGGTCATGAAGCGAAGGCCAAGTTTGCCGACCAGCGCGCGCTCGTCCCGATCGATATCCCGTGCGCCAACGTGGACGCAGAGCCTCGGATCAAGTTTCGGTGCGAACCCCGCAATGTTCTTGAGCTCGGGCGCGCCGTAACCCAAAAGCACCGCCAGCGGCATTCCATGAATATTTCCCGACGGCGAAGTTTCAGGCGTGTTCATATCGGCGTGCGCGTCAAACCAGATCAATCCCGGCTCTGTTTTTTGTTTGCGACAGTATGA
>DASYMB010000004.1:0-11684 GCA_036009285.1 Pyrinomonadaceae bacterium
AAACACGGACCACGCGAATGCCCGCGTGCGCCGCTTGCCGCAGCGTCTCCGGCATTCGTGCGCGATCATCGTCGCGATACATCACCGAAACGTTGGCGCCAACGAAGCGAAAAGGTCGGCCAGCGACAACGAACCGGCTGCCGCGGGTGCTCACGAAGGCACCCGGTCGCGCGCTGCTACCGGCGAGGCTGCGGTCGCGTAGGAACAAAAAGGCCGCGCCCACAACAACTGCGAGCCCGGCGATTAACAAAAATCTTTTGGCCATCAAGAAGAAGGTAGGATAGGCATGGCTGCCTGTCCACCGTTGCAGAGACTTAACTAAAGAAGGGACAGGCAGGAATGCCTGTCCTACATTACCGTGGGCTTGTCATTCTAATGAAGCCCATAATCGCGCAGATAGCGCCAAGAATAATAAACAGATTGAAGAACGTCAGAATACTAAACGCCAGGCTGGTATCGTTAGTCACCACCCCGAAACCGACCGCGATGAATTGGATATGAAACAGCAGCAGGCAAACGGCAGCGAACGAAAACCATCTCGCCGAGGGGCCAAAGGCGCGCGCACGCGCGAAGCCAAGCACAGCCGCTATTAACCAGGCTACCGCGCCGAGCAGAAACATTCCCAAAAAGACGGGGATAAAGTAACTGGGCTTGTTAAAGGTCGTTTCGACCTGCGCGAGCACTAACGGTATGAACATTCGCCTCTCCTCAGTGGTTTCGGTGTTTGAACAAACTAAGCGCCGTTTGCGCACCGAAGAAGCCGTTACGGTGCACAAACGGCGTCCAATTTATGTTTCGGCAATAGCTACAGCGGAGCGCGATCAATTGAAAAACAGGTTACCGGCAAGCGGCAGAGTCGCGGGCACCCTTCGCCTACTGCGTGATATGAATCTCTTCTTCCTGATTGACGTGGCCCAGGAAATAGATCAACCCGCAAACGAAAGCAACGGCTGCCAGGCCCAACGCAATCCAGCCTTGCATGTGACCACCCGTGGGATCCTCGTTAGTCACAAACCTGTAGAAGTAATAGATTGCACCAACGGCTGCAGCTAAACCCACCAGCGCTGCCAATAGCTCTTTGATTTTCATTTTTACCCTCCGGCAAATGAGTCGCTATGAAGGTTTATGGAAAAAGCCGACTATGTGGGCTGCATGTTAACGCCACACATCGCGGAACGCAAGTGTTTCAGCGAAGTAAGTTATCTAATGGAACTCTGTAAAGCAAACTGTTAGTTTGCGGCCGTTCGCTGCCACTCAAGCCGGCAGCCGCCCCACCGTGTCCGCAAACTAACAGTTTGCTTTACGCATTACTTCAGAATAATTCGCTTGTCCCCGGCGCGGATCGTTACACGCAGACTGTCGAGATACTCGAGTAACGGAATCGCATACTTACGCGAAACGCCGGCCAGGGCCTTAAACTTTGCCACGTCGATGAGCCGATCCGGCTCATGGTCCAGCGCGTACTCGCGCAATAGCTGCTTCAAGCGCTCAATCGCGCGCGCGTGAAAAAACATCTCACCTTGCACGCGCACGAGAGTCCCGCTGTCGAGCAGCAGTTGAAGAATTTTTCGGCCGTGGGCCCGCTGTGCGGAAGAGATTCCAGCATCGGTGAACACCTGATCGAGCGCCGGCGGCTCGAGTGCGGCCTGCTCGAAAGAGCTTGCGATCGTTTCGTGCAGTTTCGCATCAGCCGGCGATAGTTCAACCTCGTGCGCACTCGCGCGCACCAAATCCTTTTCCACCGCGAGCTCGCCGTCTTTTTCAAGCCGTGCAATAACGCTCCGAAATATTTCCGGAGCAGCGTGGGCGAAGTGACGCTCTCGCAGCGTCTCGCGAGCCAAGCCGCGAGATAGCGGATCGCGCTGGTGATGGAGCTTCACTGCTTCGAGTGCAACGCGTGATAACCGCTCAAAGTTTTCGGTTGAAATGAGCACTCCGTCCGCATCGATCATAATTGCTGCTCGCGTCGCCTTCGCGACTTGCGATACGACCTCATCGCTCCAGCCGGTGCGCGCGGCAATGTCCGAAAGTCTTAGTCCTCGATCGCCCGACGCCTCGACAAACACTGCCAACTTGTCAGATCGGTCGGGTTCCAATAACACGCGCAAACGTCTATCGGTCGCGGCCAATTCCTTGCCGCGATGTTTCGTTGCCTGCGGATCCAAAACCAATCCGCCGCCAACCGTCTCCGCCGGCGAATAAGAGCGAACAATAAAACGCTCATCGTGAAGCGCGATCACCGGCTTTTCGAATCGCAGTTGCGCAAAACCAGTTTCGCCCGGCGGAATGTCGCCGCGAGTGTTAAGCACCCTCACGCGTGCGAGCGCTTCCGCCGAGCCGATATGAACTCGCAAACGCGAACGCGTGCGGATGGCCCTCGGCGCCCCAGGCAAAACGCTAAGCTCAACGTCGATGATTTGCGTCGGACGTAATCGGCCGACCGCAGCCAGTACCATTCCTCGTTCAATATCGCCTGCGTCCACGCCGGCCAGGTTCACCGCTGTTCGCTGCCCAGACTGCGCGAGCGGAACCGATGTTCCGTGAACTTGCACGCCACGGGCGCGCACGCGTCGGCTTGCCGGGAGCAACTCGAGTTCATCGCCTGCGGCGATCTCTCCTGAAACGAGTGTGCCGGTGACGACGGCGCCGAAACCTTTCATCGTAAAAGCTCGATCGATCGGCAGCCGAACAACAAAATCCAACGAACGCGCCGGAACACTTTCGGCGATGTGACGCATTGCCGCGCGCAACTCTTCCAGGCCGGCCTTCGAGCGCACGCTCACCGGAAGGATTGGAGCGCCCTCGAGAAACGATCCTGCAACCAACTCCTCGGCTTCCGCGCGCACCAGGGCAAGCAGTTCCTCCTCGACCAAATCTATTTTGCTGAGCACGACCAAACCCTGGCCCACGCCGAGCAGGCGACAGATCTCGAAGTGCTCGCGCGTTTGCGGCATCACACCTTCATCCGCGGCGATCACGAGGGCGACTGCGTCAATTCCGTGAACGCCGGCCAGCATGTTCTTTACGAAGCGTTCATGGCCCGGCACGTCAACAAACCCCACGCGCACGTCGCCGAGATCCAGGTCTGCAAAACCCAAATCAATAGTGATGCCACGCCGCTTCTCTTCGGGTAAACGATCAGGATCTTTTCCGGTGAGGGCCTGTACCAGTGAACTTTTTCCGTGATCGATGTGACCGGCAGTGCCGATAATTATGGAACCATGGGTGTCGGTTACCGGGTGTCGGGTGCCAGTCAGGGGCATCGGAGTAGTTCAGGCTCGGAGTAGTGCGTTGCGCAAAGCGTAGAGTTGTTTGCCAAGAGAACTAATCTCCGGCAATAATTCGTTAAGTTGGTTGGAACGCAGATATCTTAGGCGTGCTGCAATTTCGAGTTGTGTTTCGACTTCCGCCAAAGAAGCCTGGACCATTGAAAGATGATGAAGGTATTCCTTGATGTGTTCTCTTGTATCCCCTTCGGCAATGTTTGAAGGAACTGAGATGACCGCACGCCGAACTTGGCTCATCAGGCCATAAGTTTCTTGCTTTGGAAAATCCTGAGTCAGAAGATAAACCTTTTCTACCAAGTCCATTGCCTGCTGCCAGGCCCTCAGCTCTCGAAAAACTCTTCATAATCACCTCCTAAGGTTTTGGAGTTAATTGCCAAGCGATTAGTCCGATTCATTAGGGTGAATTGAAGTTTCTATCTGGACGTCCGGCACCTGACACCTGATACCCGATACCTACTTAACTATTTCAAAATCGATCCACTGACTGGTGAGACGATGCTTATCATCCCGCAGCAGGTCGGTAACTGTGATCTGCAGCATATATTCACCGGGCTCCATTTTCGTGCCCAGTTGGACCGCCCCGGTGGTTGTCAGTCGCTTCAAATCGGGTTGACCGGCAGGATCAAACACGGACTCTTTCCCGGCATAAACTTCCCGGCCGTCACGAAAGAGCTTCAACTGAGTTTGCAGTTGCGGCTTGCCGTTCGCCTTATCAAGTTGGGCGTTGTAAATGGCTAACGCATAAACCATAACCAGTCCGGGTTTGAACTGACGCACGGCCGGGTTGACGTTTGTATCAGACTCATCGACTGTGTCGTCAGCATTTTCGCCGTGCCCGCTAAGGTCAGTTCCGCTTTTCTGGAAAGCCTGCATCGAAGTGCCACGCACCATGAGCCCGGAAAGTGTGAGCCGGTTTTTCTTAAGGTCCGGTACTTCAATGAACTGGCTCGCGGAGCCGACTCGCTCGGAGGAAACATCCCGCAGGGCAGTGCGCAGTTGATAGGCTCCGGCTTTCTTGATCGGCACGGCGAGGTTGTAGGTAAAACCGTCCTTCGCAATCTTCTCGTAGGTCGCGCCTTTAACGCGCATCGTGTGAGTGCGACCAATCTGGTCCACTACGACACCGTTGTCGCCGAAGGTGATCGCGAGAATATCGAAAACCGCCTGGTGCCAGCCGTCCGGTTCGGTCGTAAACGTCAAGTCGCGTCCGCTAACGTGCAGCATGGAACGCATGATGGTTCCCGCTTTTGTATCGTTGGCAAACAGCGAAGTCAGTCGCAAATGTATGCCCGCAGAACTAAAGGGAGAAATTAAAGCGCCGATTAATTGCTGCTGCCGAGTTTGACCGCGAGGCACTGCTTCCTCGTCGGTAACTCCAAAAAATCCACTTCGCATGCGGATATTAAACTTGCCCGGTCGCGTAACCCGAAGCTTGAGATTATGAAACTTTCGATGACCTCCCGCTTTGTCAAAAGTGGATTCGTCGGGCCGGTATCCAATCAGGTAGTACCCTTTCTGATCATCGATGACGCGCTTTATCCCGCCACTCAAATCGTTGTTGTTGCGAACGGCGAATCCGCCGGTTTGCTGGGCCAGGTAGATCAAACCGTTCTGAGACTCGTAAAAATCTGTGCGGCGATTGTTGAGATCCTCTGCAGATTTTTCGGCATCCATTCCAATGCCTGAATCCGCGGCGGTAAAGTTCAGCGGCTGTAGGCCCCGCGCGTCCATCGTGTAAATAACCACCGAGGCGCGATTTGCCAGGTCGGTCAAATTTCTCAGGGCAGTGACAATACGTTGGTTTGCCGTCGAATCTGATCGGTTATAAAGCGAGATGCCGTCCGACATCAGCAACACTGACTTGCGGCCCGGCAGCCCACGTAGTCCGCGCACGATGTAATTGATCGCGCCGAGCGTTCCCACCGTGAATAAGTCCTGCCGCAGTTGATCGATATTTTCTTCGGCTCCGCTCACAGCAGCGGCAGCGTTTGCAATAGGATTGGCTGCGATCGGCGCGAAGGCGCCCATACCGGCGCGCCCAATCGGGTTCCACTTCACTTTCTCGACTGCTGCATACAACAACCGCTTGTCCGAGGTGAATTGCTGTAACGCTCCGATGCCTCCGGCAGTGCGAATGATTGCCACGAGATCGTCCGGCTGCATTTGCTGGTCCAGGAATTTTTTCAACGCCTGGCGAACGTAGTGGGCACTTTCAAATGAAAGACCGAGATCGTCAACAACCAGTGCGATGGTTCGCCGCACTTGCTCCGGTCTGAGGGGAACCGAACGGACGGGCGGCGCATTTTTGTCGCCGGCAGTTTCTGCCGGCGGGGCCGGGCGCGAATCCAGGGGGATGTAGGAAAACTCCGTTATATTCTGCTGCCTGCCGTCCTCCTCGATCTGAATCTCGTCGGAACGAAGGTCAACGATCTGCCGGCCACTCTTGTCAGTGATAACTGCATCGACCTGGACCAGGTTCGTAGTGATGCGGACCACGTCTTCTTCATTTGGACGCGTAGGTTGTTGTTCGGTCTGCGGCTGAGGTGGTTTTTGTATAGCGGGAGTTTGCGCTAAAACCGGCAGCGCAAGTTGAACGAGCAGCAGGAAAACCAGCGGATTCCTTTTCATCGCTTCCCTCCGCTTTTCTGAAGCACATGCTCGTAGAATTCAATGTACTTTGGTATCACGATGTCGGTTCTGTAACGAGACACGGCCGACTCGCGCGCGCGTTTGCCCATCTCACGTCGCAGGTCGGCATCAGCAAGCAGTTTGGCGGCATCTTCGGCCATCTTATCAACATCGCCAACGTCGCTCAAAAATCCCGTCTCGCCATCCGTAACCACCTCCGGAAGGCCGCCAACTCTAGAAGCAATGACGGGAACTTCGCAGGCCATCGCCTCGAGCGCGGCGAGACCGAACGACTCCTGCTCCGAAGGAAGCAGCAAAACGTCGGCGGCCGAGAGGTAGTCAACTATGTTCGGTTGCTTGCCGACAAAAACGCACTTGTCGTAAACGCCAAGACCGCGCGCCTGGTGTTCGACATTTGTCCGCTCGCTGCCGTCTCCCACCATCACCAGTCGCGTGTTGATTCCCTTCCGGAGCACGCGCGCAAGTATCTCGACGCAATCAACCGGTCGCTTCACGGGACGAAAGTTTGAAACGTGGACCAGCAGCGGTTCACCTTCGGGCGCAAGCGAACGGCGCAACTCATCCACCGGATGCCGCGCATAGTCGTGCTGGCAAATAAAGTTAGGGATGACCTCGATATCGTCAAACTGAAAAATCTCTTTCGTCGCTTCCTTCAAGTAATGCGAAATCGCAGTGACACCGTCTGACTGGACGATACCGTAGCGGGTGATCGGCAGGTAGGAACGATCGGCGCCGACCAGCGTGATGTCAGTTCCATGCAGCGTGGTGATTACGGGCAGGTAACGTTTTGGCTTCAGAGACTCGCGCGCGAGGATGGCGCTAATCGAATGTGGAATTGCATAGTGGACGTGCAGCAGATCCAACTTTTCCGTTTCCGCCACGGTCGCCATTTTGGTTGCGAGCGCGAGGGTGTAAGGCTGATGCTCAAACAACGGATACGACATCATCTCCACTTCATGAAAACGTACGCGGTCGCTGAGTTTGGTTAACCGCGTCGGCAGCGCTGAAGAAATGAAGTGGACCGTATGACCGCGTTTCCCGAGCTCCATCCCGAGCTCGGAACCGACGATGCCGCTCCCGCCGTAAGTTGGATAGACAGTAATGCCGATGTTCATTTCGAAGTCGTCAGTAGTCCGTAGTCAGTTGTCTGTGGTCAGTTTATCCCAAACTTCCAGCGCTAACATAACCAGCGTACAACTTACAACTGACCACCGACCAAGGACCACTGGCCAACCAAAAAAAGCGGAGGCAAGCGACCCTCGCAATCGCTTGCCTCCATCTCGACTTGGCTCACCTTAATTGTAAGGGGGGGCAAGTGAGGGCCGGAGTATATTCCCGCTTTCGCGCTTTGGCAATAGCGGTTGGCGAAGATATAGACCACTGATCTCACTTTTTTTGGCACGGCAAACCTAACGTCCAAATCGCGAGTGCTTCGTTAATGAGTTGCTGAGAAAGGAAGGCCGATTGCGTGGTGAAGTGCTGCGGGGCGATGAGGTCAGTACCACCTCGCGGTAGCGCCTGGGCGGCCGGTGGGGCAGCCATAACGCCGAGAGGATCTGATTTTGCCCAAGCGATCTTGTTGGTGCGCATACGCGCCCGCTACCGGGCGGTGGCATTGACCTCACGATCCACGATGACCGTGCGTGACTGCGCTTAGCTTCCAAACTGGTTATAATGGTGTGCGGTACAAAATATTTAATGGTGGGAACACCGGAGATCAAGCAATGCCTAAAATCAGTGATATCGAAGAAACTCCTAATCCAAACGCGGTCAAATTCATACTAAGAGAAGCGGTGAGCAACGGAACAGTTCATCAGTATGGCTCAGCGGAGCAAGCGGAAAATGATCTGCTGGCTAAGTCGTTATTTGACGTCGGTCACGTCGTATCCGTGTTCTACATGGACCGAATGATCACCGTTGAAAAAGATGACGAGGGCGACTGGGACGATCTGCTGCCGGTCCTGGCCGTGCCGATTCGCGCGACCGAGGCTGTTAACTCCGGCGCAGCGGCAGCAGCCGCGGTGGGCGGTGCGATAGCTGCGGTTACCAGCGACGACCCGCGACTACTTAAGATCAACGACATACTCGACGAGAAAGTGCGTCCGGCCCTGATGGGCGACGGCGGCTACCTTGAAGTGCTCGGCCTAAAAGATCACACGCTGAGCATCCGTTACCAGGGAGCGTGCGGCAGTTGCCCCAGCTCGCTTACGGGCACGCTCATGGCGATCGAAGGGATGCTCAAACAGGAGATCGATCCGGAACTGGAGGTAGTCGCTGTCTGATTTACTCGGCTTTACTCGGCGTGAGCCCGCGAAGCGCGGCGATAGAATAAAGCCTGGGGTGAAGCGATAGCGGAACCCCAGGATCAGTTTTGATACATAGGAAGAGCCCGCGAAGCGCGGCGATAGCCGTTACTGGTCCTTCCGCCCGCGACGGCGAATCGGTGAGCGTTCCTTGAGTAAGTCCTGGTGTCTGGTTTCGAGAATATAGCTGAGCTTCTGATAGCTCATCCTGAGATTAGCAGCAGCCCGAGTGAGACTACCGTCCACCTGAGTAAGCGCCCGCTTAATCAATTCGCCCTCATATCTCAATAGTTCCTGATCGAAGTCTAAAGATTTATTTGCGAGACCTTCCGCAGCTTCCGGCATCAAGCCTGCTTGCACCTTGGCCAATACTTTGATTGCAGCAGCATTCATTCTCCGCAATAGGTCAGGGCTTTGCGAATCCGCAAGCCATTCGTTAGCCCGCTCGCAAGCGAGAGCCAAAGTCTGCGGCGAAAGATCGTCCAGTTCCTCAATCAAAGTTAGTGCCGCTATGCCCGATAGATTAACTGCCCCAACTTGTTCCGCTACTTCGATAGCTCTCTGCAAGTTGTACTTTGCTGGTTCCATCCTGCCGAGTCGCGCCAACGCAATACCGCGATTTATTAGCGCCTCAACCAAAAGACATCGACGCCCGGCTCTCTCAAAGCTACGTCCCGCGAGCCAAGCGACCCTCTCCGCCTCAGCGAATCTTCCTTGTGCGATCATAACTTCGGCCCGCGTTTGATCAACTTGGGCTGTTCTTACTTTGTCTCTGAGACTAACGGCCAAGCGCCGGGCATGATCAAGATATTCGTGCGCTTCTCGGTAGCGGCCAAGCTCGCGAAGGACGTTGCCGATATTGTTCTTCACCATTGCGCGAAAAATGGTATTGCGAGCAAGTTTGAAATTATGATCCGCTTGCGTGTATTCGCTAACAACCTGCCTTAGTTGTTCGGCTTTGTTCTCTGCCGTTACCTGCGTTCGCAGTAATATCCCCAGTGTATTGTGATAGAAACCTTTCAAGGTGTGCTGAGTGAGTTTATTAAACAGTGGCGCATTGTCCGCGAGGATTTTGAGGGCCTCGTTAAATCGGGAACATGCACGCTCCACTATCGCCAACCCAAGCAACGCGTTCGCCCTGGATCTTCCTTCAGTAGTTAGTTTCTTGAGCGCTTCAGTGAACATTATCCGGGCTTCATTAAAAGAGCCTTCGCGCCAGTAGCAATACGCAAGCTCCGTTCGTGCCTCGGCAACCTTCTTTAAGTCTCCGGCTGACTCATAGAGAGTCATGCTCTCAGTGATCAAGTCTCTGGCCCAACCATCCGCTTCCTTAATTTCGTTTCGACTGCCGATCCACCCGGTTAGAATTCCAGCACAAAGTAAGACCTCAGGGACCACGATAGGATGCAGGCCGCTTAGGTCTGGGCGTTGGCCGATGCCTTCCCACAACGGCTGCATAACCTCTTGAGCACCGTCAAAGTCGCCCTTGTCTCTTAGCTCCAAAGCCTTCTGACATCGATCCAGATGTGTTAGTTGCGATGTTTCGGTCTTTCGTGAGGTTATCTTCATAGGAGATAAGCCTTTCATGTTGAGTGTAAGAGATCGTGCGGAACGGCACGGATATTAGTCTCACAGTACAACCCTTGCAAGAAAACTGCGTAGGTAGTTCTATTCAATAAGATGTAGAAATTCTTGCATCGGCTTTTAACTCTCAAAAACAGGGGTACAAATCATGAAACGACTTCTGATAGCACTGGCCTTGACATGCGTTCTTTCCGGCTCAGTATTGGCCGGAGACGTTGATACAGCAGGGGCTCCCGCGCCGGGTGGCACGGCGCAAGCAACATCGCCTGGCGATATACCAACTAGTGATTTGACATCAACCGGCACAATCGACACCTGTGGCTGGGCAGTCGTGCTGACGCTTCTCGACATCGCGCTCTAGTTTCATCGCGGCGTTTTAACGGTCGTTCATGATCTGCCTTGCGGCAGACGAGTAGGAGTGTGTTTATTCTTCAGTCCGCGCAGCGGACGATTGATAGTAGCCCAGCGATTCATCGCTGGGACGATCGGGTTTCCCGACAAAGTCCGTGAAACGGACGGCTGAAAGAGTCGATATTTAGAGAAGCCCTCAGCCGTCCGCTTTGCGGACTAGATTTTGTTCGCTCCCACCCAGCAGTGAACTGCTGGGCTATTATCAGTCGTCCGTTGCGCGGACTGGGGCACTGGCATTTCCATTCCCGATCGTGCCCGTGGTGCGAGGGCTATTATCAGTCGTCCGCTGCGCGGACTGGGCACTAAGCAGTTTTGCGCGGATCGAGACAATCTAAAGATTGACTCTTCACTTCTTGCTCTTTTCGGGAACTGAATCTCGCGGCGCGCGTTTAGTTCTTTCGGTTACTTCCTTCTACCATCTCACGCGGGGATCCCTGTGGGCTGGCTAAACCCGTTCCGCAGGAGAATCAGCATGGCCCCCAGCGTTCGCTTTCCTCGTTTGACTCTCGTCCTCCTTATGTTGTCGTTGTCTATTGCGGTCGGAGCTCAGGAGAGTTCTGATAAAGGAGTTTCCAAACCGCAAACGACATCTTCGCCGGCTAAGCCTGCCGCCAAAAACAAAGCGTCTGTCGCCGCGGCAAAAGCAAAAATCGATCAGCAAAAGGCGTTGGCCCTGTCGTTGTTAGTTTCGCTCGGAAACGACGCCCGCACTTTCTCCGATCAAAAACTGCGCGCGCGAACGCTGTCGCGGATAGCGGACGCTCTTTGGGAAGCCGATCCGGAACAGGGTCGGGCGCTGTTTCGCAAAGCCTGGGATGCGGCGGAGGTGGGCGATCAGGAATCGGCGCGTCGCACTGAGGAAGACCGCCAGCGCCAACAAGGCGGGAATGCCAACGCGCCTTTCGCTTTGGTTCAGCCGCCCGATTTGCGCTCAGAAGTTTTGCGGCTCGCGGCCAAACGCGATCGCGCGCTCGGCGAAGAGCTCCTGGACAAACTCAAAGAAGCGCGCAAGCAGGAAGCTACGGACGCAACCGCTCCCGGCCGTAGCGATCCGTTCGACACGTCCGCTGCAGTGAAACAACGCCTGCGCCTTGCGAATCAATTGCTCGACGCCGATGTCGAGCGCGCGCTCCAGTTTGCCGATCCGGCGCTTGGCACGATCACGATGGACGGCCTCAACTTTCTTTCGTTTCTGAGAGAAAAGAATCCAGCGGCTGCGGACCAGCGTTACGCCCGCCTGCTCGCGATTGCCGAGGTTGACTTGAAGTCGGATGCCAACACCATCTCGTTGCTCTCTTCATATTTATTTACACCGCATCTCTTCGTGACCTTCGAGCCGGAGGGTGGCCAGAGTTCTTCGCGAATGAACCAACCCGCACCGCCGCCCGAGGTCGCGCCGGAGTTGCGTAACGCTTACTTACGCGTGGCAGCCCAGGTTCTGCTCCGACCA
>DASYMB010000005.1:0-5861 GCA_036009285.1 Pyrinomonadaceae bacterium
TTCAACGCCGACGTAGTTGAGCTGCTCGACATGGGAAACAGAGACGGCGCCGGCAAAGTCGATTCTGAAGGCGGCGTGAAGGGAAGAGACTCGACCAAGGATGATATTTCGCGAGTCGGCGCGAGCACCGGCATCGGCGCAATCATCGGTGCCGTGATTGGCGGCGGCAAAGGTGCTGCGATTGGCGCGGCCATTGGCGCCGGCGTAGGCACGGGGAGCGTCTTCAGCAAGCGCGGCCAGGATGTTCGGCTCGACCGCGGTCAACAACTAAAGATTCGCGCCGCCACCGAGACGCGATTGTAGTGAAGACGTTGAAGTGAAAAATCGACGCGGAGAAACGAAGACGCGGAGACACGGTGATAAAGAACGCCTTACCCCTGTACCGGCCTCTCCGCGTCTCATTCCCGCGTCACTGAGTCTCCCAATCCCGCTGATTACACTCCTTACTGACTTCGGCACCGCGGACTACTTCGTGAGTGCCATGAAAGGAGTGATTCTTACCTCGAACCCACAGGCACGCATCGTTGATATAAGCCATGATATTCCGCCGCAAGATGTTGCAGCCGCTGCCTTCACGCTTTTGGCCGCCTGCTCGTCGTTTCCCGCAGGCGCAATTCACGTTGCTGTCGTCGACCCGGGCGTGGGGTCATCGCGCCGTGCGATATTGATCAAAACCCGCGACCGATTCTTTGTTGGTCCGGACAATGGAATTTTTAGTTACGTTTGCGATCGAGGCGCCGAGCCACCTCCGGAGATTTTTCATCTCACGAACCAGCAATACTTTCGCCATCCTGTTAGCCCAACCTTCAACGGTCGCGATATTTTCGCGCCCGTTGCCGCCACACTTTCGAAAGGCATAAATCCGGCTGAGCTGGGAACACGGCTGATCGACTCGGCAAGTGATATCGTTCGTTTAGCGCCGCTATCGCCGGAGACATCGCGCGACGGGCGTATCCGGGCGCGAATAATTCACATCGATCGTTTTGGAAACTGCGTCACTAATATTACTAAGAATGATTTGACGTCGGAGATGATCGCGGGCGGCGCGAAGCTCCGCATCAAGGGCAAACTCGTCAAGTCGTTTCGTAATTACTTTGCTGAAGAAACCAGCAGCCGCGATCCTTTATTCGCCGTATGGGGAAGCGCCGGATTCCTGGAGGTCGCGGCAGCTAATAAGTCGGCCGCAAAAATTCTCAAGGCGCAGCGCGGCGATGCGGTTGTTGTGTCTTAGCTCCAGGAGGAGCGGAATGTTTATAGATACGAATACTACCGAATGACAAGAGCTCTGTAGGAGCGAAATGTGGCTGAGGCGCATGCTCGCTTAAAACATTCGCTCCTCTGGAGCTTTTGTTATTTGATAACCTTCTGTCTCTATAAATATTCCGCTCCTCCGGAGCTAAAGCGCCTCAACTTGTCACACTTTGTTCTGTTTGTTATCTTCGGTCCATAACAAAATTTTCATGACTAACAAAGCCAACGCTTCAATTAGCAGTTCCGCAGCCGGCCTCAGAGGAGTGGCTGCAGCTACCTCCTCAATCTCCGATGTCAACGGAGAAAAGGGCGAGCTCATTTACCAGGGCTATAACATCCACGATTTGGCGAAGCATGCCACCTTCGAGGAAGTAATTTTTCTGCTTTGGAACAAGCGCCTGCCAACCTCTTCCGAGCTTTCAGAACTCGAGCAATCGCTGCGCGCGTCGTATGAAGTTCCTGCCGAACTGATCAGTTTGATGAAGCAGTTTCCGCATGAAGCGGATCCAATTGACGTTTTGCGGACAGCAGTTTCAGCTCTGGAGTTCTACGATCCAAACGCGCGAGATACTTCGCGCGAAACAAGCATCAAGACAGCGATTCGGCTTACCGCCCAGTTTCCAACAATCGTCGCGGCGTCAGATCGAATTCGCCGTGGACTGGAGCCGATACCTCCTGACGCTTCGCTAAATATCGCGGCCAACTTTCTGTACATGCTGCGCGGCAAGCAGCCTTCCGAACGCGATGCACGCATATTCGACGTTTGCCTGATCCTTCACGCTGACCATGAATTGAATGCCTCGACGTTCACCGCGCGCGTCGTTGCCGGAACCCTCGCCGACATGTACGCAGCGGTTACAGCCGCGATTGGCGCCCTCTCGGGACCGCTTCACGGTGGCGCAAATACCAACGTGATGAAGACGCTGCTCGAGATTGGGGCAGTCGAGAATGTCGAGTCGTTTATCAAGAAAGCGTTGACTGAGAAACGCAAGATCATGGGCTTCGGCCACGCCGTTTATAAAACGGAAGATCCGCGCGCAACTCATCTGCGGCAGTTTTCCAGGGAGGTGGGAGAAGCGGCGGGCGACTCCAAGTGGTATGAGATGTCTCGCAAAGTTGAAGAAGTAATGATGAGCGAGAAGGGCCTCTACCCCAACGTGGATTTTTTCTCCGCCTCGACTTACTACATGATGGGAATCCCACTCGACCTCTACACACCCATCTTTGCCGTCAGTCGCATCAGCGGGTGGACCGGCCACATCCTCGAACAGTACGCCGACAACAAACTCATTCGACCCCGCGCGGAATACGTCGGCCCACGCGATCTTCCCTATATTCCGATCGCTGAGCGCTAAGCAAAAAATCTTGTAAAGCGTGTAATCGAGGGGCGACGGCCAAACCATTGAAATATGGTGAAGGCTTGGGGGACAATTCTGCGTGATTGAAGTAAGCACTGGAGCTAGTAGTCCGACCACCGACTCGCATGCCACAGTCGCTATCAAAAAAGAAACGCGGATCATCAACTATTGGCTCAGTAGAACCTATGATCCGTGAGGTCCGGGGAACGAGAGTGGTTCTCGCCGCCGATCTCGCTAAAGTCTACGGCGTGACCGTCAAGCGGCTCAACGAACAGGTTAAGCGAAACGTGGAGCGGTTTCCTGAGGATTTCATGTTTCGACTAACAGAGCAGGAGGCGCTATTGCTGCAAGATTCAAGGTCGCAAATTGCGACCTTGAAGCAAGGTCAGAACATCAAGTACCTGCCCTATGCCTTCACCGAACACGGGGCCGTTATGGCCGCAAATGTTCTTCGTAGTAAGCGAGCAATTGCAATGAGCGTTTACGTCGTCCGAGCATTTGTTAAGTTGCGAGAGATGATGGCCGGCAGTTCAGAATTAGAGAAGAAGTTGAAGGAACTCGAGGGCAAATTGACAACGCGTCAGGACGTGCATGAAAAGGCTATCCTGCAATTGTTTTCGCAGATCAGAGAACTCCTTCGTCCGCCACCGCAGGCCCCGCAAAGGCAGCGCAGGATCGGCTTCTAGATCCTCAAACAGGAGTTCGGTTATTCACTACTGCGCCTTTGAAGCGTTCGCCTCTTTGGCTTCTCTTTCGCCAGTCTCTGTCAGGTAGTACCCGCGTCTCGAGCTGACTTCGAGTTTGCGCAGTTTGCCTTTTGCATCCTGCGCTTTCACACACGCACCTCCAGGTTGTGGAGCCGGCCAGTTGCCGCTTCGGTCCACCCGCCACGCGTGCATCGAACTGCTCGATGAGCTTAACGACGTCGCCAAAATCATCACCTTTGGCTTGGGTAACCGGAGCAGAGCTTGATAACAAGACTACAAAAATAACTCCTCTGACAACGACGGCCCAGGTCGTGCCCTTAAGAACTGTGATGTTGGTCGATCGCTCAATCATCATCTTCTGTCGCCTCGCCCGTGCTCGAATCGGTTTGGTAGCTTTGTGTCCCGGATATTTCTTCGCGACGCCGGCGCGAGAGAGGCGGGCTAGTTTTTGCGTTTCGCTTTCGGCTGCTCGATGTCCAACGCGGGAATGCCAAACTGTCCTTCAAGTTCAGACAGCTTCGCTAGATCTACTGGGCCAATAATATTGACCACGGTGATCTCTTTCGCAGCGACCGCCAGCAATGCCAGGCCGCTGATCTGGCTGCCGCTGTGCATTAAGTAAACCTCGACACTACCTTCCTTTTTGCTGCTGACGTTCACGATCCGGCTCCAGGCGGAGTTACGCAGTTGAACGCGAATGCCCTCGAGGTCTGCGGCCGAAAACTGGCCTTCAGTCTCAAACTCAAAGCTCTTGACATAGATTCCCTTTAAGCCGTTGACGAGTTCTTTCACTTTGGCCTCATCGGCATCTTTGTTCGAAAGAAAATTCTTGGCGATCTGCATCAGGCCTTCGTCGATGTTCACGTCAACTGTCTGGCTCGCCTTCACGGCCAGGGCATCGAGCTGACTGGTTTGGATTCGGGGAGTTTGGGCCAACGCATTGGCAGCGCCGAGTACGACGATAGCCGCGAGCAAGGCGAGTCTCAACGATGTCTTGGAAAGTGATTTCATAGTGCTCCATTCATCCTATCTTGTGTTGGTTGTGAATCAGGTCTCTGGGATTTGTGCTTTGGGTCTTCTTCTGCGCGAAGGTCCATTTCGCGCTGGCTACGCGCAGGGCCAACATCAGTTGATCTTTGGCGGCGGCGCCTTCCCGCGCATTCGCAACCTGCGTGTTTTCGACCGCTTCATCGCGCAGCCGATTTGCATTTCGTGCGAGCGTCGATTGGTCCACACGATGACGGCGCGGCACATCAATTAGTTTTTGATCAGAGCCAGACGAGGACACCGCCAGCTTTTGGTTATCGTCCCGAGCGGGCATTGCCGCCGGGGTGGGATTACTGGTTACCGCCGGCGCCTGTCTGGCAATTTCCGTTGGCTGACCCGATTGCCGTCGTTGCAGGCGTTGCAGTGCAAACCACAATCCGAGACCAACCAACAACATCGCTATCGTCGCAGCAATTGCCAGACGCGGACCAAGGTCGCGAAAGAATCCTCGCGTGCGACGGATCTGGATCTCCTCGGGAATCCGGAGCGGCCGAGGTTGATAGCGGAGCGCGCCGAGAATCTCTTCGAGTTGTTGGATCTCGGGATCCGGTTCACCGGTTTTGTCCCACAAGTAATCACTGTCGATGTTCATAACAAGCCTCCTGAAAACCGAGCTTCGTGCGCAACAACTTCATGCCGCGATGCAGGTTTACTCTTACTGAAGCCGCGGTAAGGCCGGTGCGCGTAGCGATTTCCGGTCCGGTCATTCCTTCGACCAACCGCAGCACGAGGGTCTCGCGGTAAGCATCGGGAAGTGTTCGAATGATGGCCAGGATTTCTTCGGCCTTCGACAAACTCGAATCACGGCTTTGAAGTTCCTCCGCACAGTCGTCTACAGCTACGGTCGCGCGCGATTTGCGGTGAAAGTCCATCGCTCTGTTACGAGCTATCATCGCGATCCACGGACCGAACGCGTTTGCATCGCGCAGCGTATCGAGTTTCCTGAGTGCGTGGAGGAATATCTCCTGGACCATGTCCTCGACTTCGCTTCGGGGCAGGCGGGCCAACAGGACGCCGTGTACGAGCGGCGCGTAAAGTTCGTAGAGTCGGCCAAACACCTCGCGATTGCCTGCGAGCACTGCGCGGACGAAGGCCGACTCAAGCGACTCGAGAGAATCATTAGATTCAACGCGTCCGAGGTCCGGCGACTGTTGGGGCAGGACTTCGAGCGGTCGTCGATCGATCGCAGTTTTTCCTTGACCGGTCATAACAAGCAGGTCCGCTGTGGCTTCGAGCTCATACATTGCGCGATCTCATTCGTCTCATTCGGAGTCCTGCGATCTTCCGAGGTTCAGTCTGTCGGTTGTCCGCTTGACACCGATTAAGACGGGAGAGAAGGGGAGAGTGTTAACAGAGAAATTCCGGGCAGTAGCTCGCGCGTTAGCAAGGGCGTCGTGCCAAAGCCCGAGTGATCCAACCAGGCGAACGCCCTCGCTCACGGTCGGGCTACTGCCTCGTGAGTGCGACCGGGTTTTCCTGCGAGGTTAGTTTCTTCATC
>DASYMB010000006.1:0-8050 GCA_036009285.1 Pyrinomonadaceae bacterium
AGTCGATCCACTGGTCGCGCTGCGCTACGAGTAACAACGATAGCGCAAGCTGTCAGCTTGCGTGGGGTGTGTAAAGCAAACTGTTTAGTTTGCGTACGTGGAATACATTCGAGTTGAGTGGCAACGATCGCCGCAAACTAACAGTTTGCTCTACAACAGCGTTACGAAGGACTGGAGAAGCAAACATGCTGACAAAAATCTGGCACGACCTGCGTTACGCGGCGAGGATGCTGCGGAATAAGCCCGGCTTCACTGCGGTTGCGATTATCACGTTGAGTCTCGGCATTGGCGCGAACACGGCGATCTTCAGCGTGGTGAATGCGGTGCTGCTGCGGCCGCTCCCGTTTCCAAAACCGGAAAATATCGTTTTAGTGCGCGACAATCTTTCCGGACGTCAGACTGAAAACGTCGGCATGTCCGTTGATGAACTGAACGACTTGCAGGAACGCTCCGGCGTTTTCGAGCAAGTATCGGCGGTTTGGCCCATCGACGCGAATCTCACCGGCTCCGATCGACCCGAGCGGATTGAAGTGCTCGCGGTCAGTCCCAACTATTTCTCGCTGCTCGGCGCCGGCGCACAGATTGGACGTATCTTTGGACCACAGGATCAGGCCGCAGGGTTCGCCGAAGGCGCGGTTATCAGCGACGGACTGTGGCGCAACCACTTCGGATCCGATCCGAACGTTCTGGGCCGCAAGGTTTACATGGATAGCGATCTCTACACGATCGTCGGCGTGATGCCGGCGGGATTCCGGCATCCGGGCCAAACGCTGCGCAACGAAGTCGAGATGTGGGCCACCGCCGGCTATAGCGCCAATCCCTTTGGACCACCCGTGCGCGGCCAGCGATTGTTGCCCGGCGCGATCGCGCGGATAAAACCGGAGCTATCTCTGCCGCAGGCCCAGGCAAAGCTCGACGCTTTCGTCGCGAACCTGCACCAAGAGTTTCCCAAAGACTATCCGCCGGAAGCGGGTTGGACCGTGAAGCTTTTGCCGGCACGCGAGTCGCTGGTTGGGAATGTGCAGACAACACTCCTGATGTTGCTCGCCGCAGTTGGATTAGTGCTGCTTATAGGCTGCGTGAACATCGCGAACCTTTTACTCGCCCGTTCCTCTGGGCGCCAGCGAGAGATGGCGATCCGCCTCGCGATGGGCGCGGGCCGAGGTCGTTTGATCCTACAACTGTTAACCGAAAGCCTGTTGCTTTCATTTATCGGCGGCATCGTGGCGCTCTTGATTGTGTCGTCGCTGAAAACGGTGCTACTTGGCCTCGTGCCTGCCGACACTCCGCGCCTGAATGAAGTTGGGGTTAACGCCGGCGTACTTGTCTTTGTGTTTCTGATCTCAACCCTCACGGGTCTGCTCTTCGGACTCATCCCCGCGCTGCAGGCGTCTCGACCGGACCTGGTCATCAACCTGAAAGAAGGCAGTCAGGGTGCGGGCTCCGGCGCGCGGCATCATCGCTTTCGCAGCGGGCTGGTAGTAGTCGAGTTTGCCTTGTCCCTGATGTTGATGATTGCGGCCGGACTGTTGTTGCGTAGTTTTGGGCGGCTGATGGAAGTGGATCCCGGCTTTGATTCCAGCCATGTGCTGCTGGCGCGCATCTGGCTGCCGGTGCCCAACAATCCCGAGCGCGACCCGTATCGACCGACGGCGAAACGCGCCGCGTTTGTGAAGGAAGTTCTGCGCCGCACGAGCGCGTTGCCGGGGGTGCAGTATGCGGCTGTTGGCGGCGGCGGTGGTGTCCCTCTGATGGACCAGAATAAACCGGGCGTCTTTACGATCGAAGATCAACCAACCACCGATGCCAATCTTCCGCGCACAAAATTTTCTTCAGTCAGCGCCGACTACTTTCGCGTGCTGGGCACGCCGCTGATCAGTGGGCGCTTCTTCGCGCCCGGCGACGACGAGGAGGCTCCGCGTGTGGCGCTGATTGACGAAGCGCTGGCCCATCGCTTTTTCCCCAACACCGATCCCATCGGTCGACACGTTAAGCCAGGTCCACGCGACTCAAAAGCACCCTGGCTGAGGATTATGGGTGTGGTTGGAAATATCAAGACCGAGGGCTTTGACCAGCCCGATCAGCCGCATCTTTATGTGCCGATTCTTCAGAACCCGGGTTACGCCATGGCCGTCTACGTGCGCACCGAAGGGAACCCTGCCGGTCTGACGCAATCGCTGCGGCAAGAGGTGCAAGCTGTCGATCCAAACCTGCCACTCTTCGGAGAGCGAACGATGGACGATTTAGTTTCCGCATCGCTCGGGCAGCGACGATTCGCGATGCAGGTCGTGGGACTGTTTGGCGTGCTCGCGCTCTTCCTGGCCGGCATCGGCATTTACGGTGTGATGGCGTATTCCGTAACTCAACGTACGCGCGAGATCGGAATTCGCCTCGCCCTCGGCGCCAGCACGGGCAACATTCTTGGTTGGCTGTTGCAACAGGGAATGCGGCTCACTCTGATTGGCATGGGAGTGGGTTTGCTGGGAGCCCTGGCGCTGACACGCTTGCTGCGTGGGTTGCTTTTTGGGATCGCACCCACTGACCTAGTGACCTACGCAGGGTTGACAGTTTTGCTTGCCGGCGTGGCGTTGTTGGCTTGTTACATTCCGGCGCGGCGGGCGACGAAAGTCGACCCACTGGTGGCGCTACGCTACGAATAGTCAGAACCACCTGCGTGAGCGGGTGGACCATTTGTGATTTTGTCAGAACCACCTGCGTGAGCGGGTGGACCGGTTGTGATTTTGTCAGAACCACCTGCGGTAGCAGGTGGACACGCTCACTAACTCGGCGGGAGGGTGGGCCCGCCCGCTACCGCAGGCGGTTCTGACCGGACTCGAGGAGAACGAACGATGAAAACAATTTGGCGGGACGTGCGTTATGGCGTTCGCCCAAACGAGCAAGCATTAGGTCGTCGATTGAAGCTGAATGCTCCCGCGAGAATCTGGAAGAACCAACGTCTGACTTCTTTTGAGATCGTGGGCATCGCGCGCGACGTGAAGTCTGCCGGTTTGAATGCGGCATCCGAGCCGGCCTATTACGTTCCTGCGGCGCAAGCTCCATTGCAAGACATGACCGTCCTGGTGCGAACTGCTGGTGACCCGACTACGCTCGTTCCGGCCCTCAGAAGCGCCGTGTGGGCCATCGATCCCAAACAGCCGATCTCCAATGTCAGCACTCTGGAAATGATCGTAGCCGAGAGCATGGCCCAACCGCGACTGAACATGGTGCTGATGGGTTTGTTTGGGATGTTGGCATTGGTCCTCGCAGCCGTGGGTATCTACGGGCTGCTCTCGTTTGCCGTTACGCAACGCACCCAGGAGATCGGCATTCGTATGGCTCTCGGGGCGCAGGTGACAGACGTGCTCAGACTTATTTTGAAACAGGGAATGACCCTCGCTCTGGTCGGTGTAGGGCTTGGTCTGTGCGGAGCTTTCGCCCTGACGCGTTTGCTCAGGGGATTGCTTTTCGGAGTTACGCCCACTGATGCAATGACGTTCATTACTGTTTCCGGAGTGTTGCTGGCAGTGGCGTTGTTGGCTTGCTACGTTCCGGCGCGTCGCGCGGCGAAAGTCGACCCACTCGTAGCGCTACGTTACGAATAAGTCAGAACCACCTGCGATAGCGGGTGGGCGCCAGGGGCGCAGTTAGTTCGGGAAAAAATGAGGCCCGCTCGCTACCGCAGGCGGTTCTGACAAGGCGGCCCGCCCGCTAACGCAGGGCGATTCTGATAAGGCGAGGCCGCCCGCTAACGCAGGCGGTTCTGACAGGAGTGAGTTGTAATGGAAACTTTATTCAAAGACATCCGCTATGGATTGCGTGGCTTGCTCAAGCGACCGGCCTTTTCAGCAGTGGCGCTGGTAATCCTCGCGCTCGGCATCGGCGCTAACACGGCAATCTTCACTTTGATTAACGCCGTGGTCCTAAAGCCGCTGCCGGTAAGTAAGCCGGAAGAGTTGGTCCTGTTCAACGACTCGGCGAGTGAAGGAACACGAACGTCGGATGATGGTGATATCAACCCAGGCCGCTGGGACCTCTTCTCCTATGCTTCGTACCGTTACTTTCGCGAACACGATGCTTCGTTTCAGGATCTTAGCGCATTCCGCAGTGGCGAAAGCCGGCTCAGCGTGCGGCGGGCGGATGCGCAATCGGGCGAGGCGGCGCAGCGGGCTTCTGGTCATCTGGTTTCCGGAAATTATTTTGCGGTACTGGGCGTCAACGCGACGGCTGGCCGAGTGCTTACGAATGAAGACGACACGCCCTCGGCCCATCCGGCAGCGGTAATCAGCAATGCATATTGGAAGCAAAAGCTGAACGGGGATGCGCAGATAGTCGGCAAGAACTTCCTGCTCAACGGCACGGCATTCACGATTGTCGGCGTGATGCCGCCCTCGTTTTTCGGCACGCGCGTGCGTCGTTCACCCGACTACTGGCTGCCGCTCGCGTTCCAACCGCAGATTGAATTGCGCAAGTCTTCACTCGATAACAAAAACGTCTATTGGTTGAATATGATCGGCCGGCTGAAACCGGGTTTTCAAATCGGGCAGGCGCAGGCAGGCGTCAACGCGGAACTACGGCAATACCTCACCGAGCAGGCGGGGAGCCAACTCGGCGATGAAACTCGGCTGGCGATTCAGAATAGCTACGTTAGCCTCGCGCCGGGTGCTCGCGGACTTTCGGGGTTGCGGTTCTTCTATTCGCAAGCGTTGCGTATGTTGATGGTGATAGTCGCTCTCGTTCTTTTGATTGCCTGCGCCAACGTCGGAAATCTTTTGTTGTCACGCGCGGCTGCGAGGCAAGCGGAAATATCTCTGCGCCAGGCACTCGGCGCGAGCCGCGGGCGATTGATTCGTCAACTGCTCACCGAAAGTTTGTTGCTGGCCTTAATCGGAGGACTCGCCGGCATCCTGCTGGCGCAATGGGGCGTCAGTGTACTCGTGGCGCGTCTGGCCGCCACTTCACCCTTGGATGTTAAGCCGGATGCTGCGGTGCTGCTCTTCACGCTCGGAATTTCGTTTGTCTCCGGAGTGGTCTTCGGCATCGCGCCCGCGCTGCGCGCCACTAAAACCGATCTCACTTCGGCGTTGAAAGAAAAGTCGGCTGCAGGGCGTCGCAGTCGTTTCAATCTCGGCTCAGCACTCGTTGTAACTCAAGTCGCGGTCTCGCTGGTTTTACTCGTAGGTGCGGGACTCTTCGCGCGCAGCCTGATTAATCTTCAACAAGAAGATCTCGGTTTCAATCGCGACAATGTGTTGCTCGCGAGCGTCGACACGCGACTGGCCGGTTATAAACCCGCTGAGCTGAGTTCGGTGTATCGTCAGCTTTATGATCGGTTGAGCTCGCTGCCTAACGTTCGTTCCGCCAGTATCGCAAGTTACAGCCCCATGGCCGGGAGCGCCACGAACAGCACGGTTACCGTTCGCGGCTACACGCCTAACAAAAATGAAGACATGTCGGTCGCCGATATTTTCATCGGCCCGGATTTTTCTGAGACTCTCGGCGTGCCGCTCTTGATGGGTCGTGAGATCGGATTACAAGACACTCCAACCTCGGCCCGGGTAGCGGTAGTTAATCAGGCCTTTGCCCACGCTTTCTTTCACGATCAAAATCCAATCGGGCGACGCTTAACCTTTGAAGAAGATTCCGATAAGGACGACTTCGAAATCGTCGGCGTGATCGGCGACTCGAAATATGATAACGCCAAAGAGAAAGCTGACCGGAGCGTCTTTCGTCCCATTCTCCAGGTGCAGGATCAGCAAACCTTCAACAACGTCTTTGAATTGCGCACGGTGGGCGATCCCTTGAGCGTCTCGGCCGAAGTGCGCGGCGCAATCGCGCAAGTGAACGACAAACTTCCCATTCTGAATATTACTTCTCTGCGCCTGCAAACCGACGAGGCTCTGAAACAGGAAAGATTGATCGCGCAACTAGTCAGCTTCTTTGGAGTGCTGGGCTTGCTGCTCTCCTGCGTCGGGCTCTACGGAATCATGGCCCACGCGGTGGTGCGGCGGACAAATGAGATCGGCATTCGCATGGCGCTCGGCGCGGAACGGCGCAACATTATTTGGATGGTCCTTAAAGAGAGTTTACTGCTGGTTGCTTTCGGTCTGGTCATCGGCATACCGGCAGCGTGGGCGGCGGCGCACCTGATTTCGAGCCAACTGTTCGGACTCAATCCCAGCGATCCGATAACGCTCGCGACAGCGGCGCTCTTGTTGACTGTGGTGGCTGCGCTGGCCGGCTACCTGCCCGCGCGAAAAGCGTCGCGTGTGAATCCATTGATCGCGCTCAGGTACGAGTAGCTTTGGAGTGCGGTGACCTGTCACCGCTTTGGTCTGAGGCGGCTTGACGCCTCTGGATGCGGCTGCGACCGGTTGCAGCGGACCAAAGCGCTGCCAAGTCAGCGCACTTTATAAAGGGCACAGGCAAAGAGAGGGAATCATGGAAACACTTCTCAAAGACATTCGCTACGGAGTTCGCGGCTTGTTGAAGCGCCCGGGCTTCACCGCGGTGGCCATTATCACGCTCGCCCTCGGGATCGGTGCTAATACGGCGATCTTCAGCGTCGTTAACGCAGTCGTGTTGCGGCCTTTGCCGTACGCCGAGCCCGAGCGCCTGATGACTTTATGGGAAACGATGCCGGGCAGCGATCAGCGCTCGGTCGCGCCCGGAAACTTCGTCGACTGGCGCGCGCAAAACAAAACGTTTCTGGAGCTGGCCGCCACTTTCTATGCGAATTTCAATCTCACGAGCGATGGTGAACCAGACCGCATTGACGGCGCCACTATCACTTCTAATTTGATGAGCGTGCTCGGCGCCAGCGCGCAGCTCGGCAGAACGTTTCAACCTGACGATGACGAGCATCAGGATCGAAGCATCGTGCTCTTGAGCGACGGTTTGTGGAGACGCAGATTTGGCGCCGATCAAAACGTAGTAGGCCGCACGATCACGATAGATGAAACTCCGCACACCATCGTAGGAGTAATGGGCCGCGGTTTTCAGTTTCCCTCGGGCTCGGACCTGTGGGTGCTCGGCCGCGACCGCGGTGCGGTCCCGACAAGTCTGATTTCCCAGGTTCCGACGAACGATTGGGTTCACGAACGCGATGCGCATTTCATCCGCGTCATCGGCCGGCTACGCCCGGGTGTCACGCTGTCGCAAGCGCAGTCGGACATAGCCGGCATCACCAGAAAGTTGGAACAGGACTTTCCGCAAACGAACGGCGGGCTCGGTTCAAACGTGGTCCCGCTGCACACTCAGGTCGTTGGCGACGTGCGCGGGATGCTGTTCATCCTGCTCGGGGCGGTAGGTTTTGTTTTGCTTATCGCCTGCACCAACGTGGCGAACTTGATGCTGTCGCGCGCCACGCAACGCGACCGCGAGATCGCCATCCGCACCGCAGTGGGCGCCAGCCGGCTCCGCTTGATCCGACAGTTGCTGACGGAGAGTTTGTTACTCAGCATCGTTGGCGGGCTGGCCGGCCTGGTAGTCTCTATTTGGGCTGTCGATCTATTCGTTAAGCTCAGTCCCGGTGATATTCCCAGACTAAACGAAGCCAGCGTTGACTTGCGGTTGTTAGGTTTCACGCTGCTCGTTTCGTTGCTCACCGGCGTTGGCTTTGGCTTGTTGCCGGCGTTTCAGGCAACTCGCACAAATCTAAACACGGCGCTCAAGGAAGGCGGCACCAAAGCCAGCGAAGGACGGCAGCGTCGTGGGGCGCGCAACATCCTCGTGGTTACCGAGATTGCGCTCGCGCAGGTGCTGCTCGTGGGCGCGGCACTGCTTGCGATTAGTTATGTTCGGGTAATGCAAATCGATCCCGGCTTCAATCCGGATCGAGTACTGACCGCCAAGATCGCTCCTTCCGCGAAAAAATATCCGGATCCCCGCAGCCGCAACGCCTTCTACACTACCGTGCTTGAACATCTACAGGGATTGCCGGGCGTTGAATCCGCCGGGATGGTGATGAGTCTGCCGCTGACCGGCTCGAGTATGAATCGCGGGTTCCGCGTCGAAGGGCGTCCGGTGCCGCGGGCCGATGAAAACGTCACGA
>DASYMB010000007.1:0-4090 GCA_036009285.1 Pyrinomonadaceae bacterium
TCGCGGAGTTGGAGAAACTTTTCTTCATTTTGGACCACCAAAACACGAGCGCCCGAGTCCTTCAAAATGTAGCGCACCTGGGGCGGAGTGAGCGTGGGATAAATGGGGACGTCAATCGCGGTTGCAAACATGCAGCCAGCGTCGGTCAAGGTCCATTCGGGCCGGCTCTCGGAGAGGAGCGCAACGCGATCGCCACGCCTCACGCCCAACCAATAGAGACCGGCCGCGATATAACGCGCGCGGCGCAACATCTCATCTGAAGAAATAGAAAGCCAACGGCCGTCGCGCTTGTAGTTGAGCGCGTCGGGCCGCTGCTGAACGCGAGCTATATACTCGAAGGCTTCGACCAGCGTGGTTGGCTCAGGCGTGCGCAAGGCGATGGGTTTGAGAGTTTCCACTTCTGCTTCCACGGTTGAATTCGTCTGCAAACCGGCGGCGAGAGTGGGAGTGGAATTCAGCGGATTCACTTCGCGCTAACTCCGTTGAGGAAAATATCGAGTACCTGATCTGCCATCGGCGCCAACTTGTAGCGGCGCTTTGAAAGAATCCAATTCGTGGCCATTTCGTCGAGCGCGCCGAAAAGTATCTTGGCTACAACTTTGGCATTGAGTTCCGGGCGAAACACGCCGGCGCGCTGGCCTTCTTCAAAAGTAGAACGAATGAGCTTTAAGTATTCAGCGAAGCCGGCGGCTGAAAATTCCTCCATGAATTTTGTCGAGCCGCGTAGCTCCACCTGAAAGACGACGGCAAGATCGCGATCGTCGCCGAGTCGCTCGAGATGAAGTAAAGCTATGCGGCGTAGTTTTTCTCGCGGGTCGGTGGTTTGCTCGAGTTGCGCTCGTCCGGCGGCGATCGCCTCTTCCATGCTGCGATCGAAAATAGAATGAAGAATCTCTTCCTTGCTCTTGAAGTAGAGATAAACGGTGCCGTCCGCGACGCCGGCCGCGCTGGCAATATCGGCGACCTTGGAACTGAAATAACCGTTGTGGGCGAAGACGCGGATAGCCGCGCGCAGAATTGCCTCGCGCTTGTCGGCAACTACAGGACGATCGGAACTAAGTGAACGAGCACTTCTCATTTGCGATATGTGCGATTTCAAATTGCCAGTTGCCGATTTTATGATCCTAAACCGCCTAACTGAGCGGATGCATTCTGCCAACTTTCATTGTGCCAATCGGCAATTGGCAATTAGAAATCGGCAATGTCGTGCTAAATGAACCGCCACTCATTTTTGCAACGCTAGCCTACGCGCGGCCTATGGTTTCACGCAACCGCGCTCGCCTCTCAAATAATTGGGTCCTCCGGATTTGCCCTTTACGGTGAGACAATATTGTCTGGAGCAGGCCGCTATTCTCTGCGTCCGTCGAGGGAATCTTCGGCCGCGCGATCTTCCGCAAGCAGGTCTTCGCCTTCGGTTATCGCCTTCACGTGGCGCACCAGAAATTCCTGCTTGGGATAAGGAATCTCGATGCCCGCTTCACGAAAAAGTTTTTCGATGCGGTAGTTGATATCGCTTTTGATCTGGGGATGCCGGTTGGGTTGGCGCGTCCAGACCAGTAAGCGAAAGTCGAGCGAGTAGTCACCGAACTTCAGGAACTGCACTTTTGGCGGCGGATCTGTCAGCACATTCTCAACTCCCTCCGCCGCGCGTAATAGAGTCTCAGTTACCAAATTCACGTCTGACGTGGTAGCCACGCTGATCGGGATCGCGATTCGCGCGCGCGGGTCGCCGTAGGACCAGTTGATAACGCGCTGGCTCACGAGCCTTGAATTCGGCACGATGATGGCGATGCGATCGTTGGTGTAAATAATTGTCGTTCGCAGTTTGATACTTTGCACATCGCCTTCGTCTTCGCCGATCGTGATGCGATCACCGATGCGAATGGGCCGTTCAAAGAGCAGAATGAATCCCGACGCGATGTCTGCGGCGATGTATTGCAAACCAAAACCGATACCTACTGACAGCGCCGTAAACACGACCGCGACCGAAGTCAGGTCAAGTAGGAATGCGCCTTTCAGCACTGCCACGATGCCGACTGTGATCAGCAGGTATCTTAAAAGCTGCGCGATTGTGTAGCGCAGGCCTGGATTGATATGAGCGCGCTTGGCAAGGCGGCGATCGATGAGCCGACTCAGCCTGCCTGAAAACATCAGCACCGTGACTAGCAAGGTGATGCCAACCACCAGTCTGAACGGCGAGACCGCCATACTGGGAGAGTCTACGAAACGGGTTGTAAGAAATTGCCAGATGCGCGCTGGTATGCCGACGCCGTCCTGCCAAAGGAACGAGACGCCGAGTAGCCTGGGGTTGATTTGAAACATCACACTCAAGTCGGCCAACTCCAGGAAGCGGAATTTGTGGCTTTGAGAATAGCTGGCGGAGGGGACAGGACTCGAACCTGCATGACCTTTCGGTCGGCGGTTTTCAAGACCGCTGCACTACCAATTATGCGACCCCTCCGCTTGCGGAAACTATAACGTAGCCCGGGCAAACCTCTCAACCTCGCTCATCATTTGCAGGTTTTGAGTTTCACAGTCTAAGATCACTTCAATCAGATGCGGGTAACCATAGGGCAGATAAACACAATCAACGGGGACTACGAAGGCAACACTGCCGGAATTATTCGTGCGATCGAGCAGGGCCGAAAGGACCGTTCCGATCTGGTCGTGCTTCCCGAAGCCTGCCTGCAGGGTTACACGTCGCTTGATTGGTTTCTCGATCGCGACGTTGCGCGTTGCGTCCTGCAGCCGCTGCAAAAGATCATCGCCGCCACTGAAGGACTAACCGCGGTGGTGGGAACCGTCAGGCCCAACGACCAGCCTACCGGCCGCCGGCTCTATAACTCTGCGGCCATCCTCCGAGATAAACAGTTGATTGGGTTTGCCGACAAAACCCTGCTGCCGGAGTATGACGTCTTTGACGACCCGCGCTACTTCGAGCCGGCCCGCGAGCGCCATCTATTCAATGTGAACCACTCCAAACTGGGTGTGGCCGTCTGCGAAGACTTTTGGAACGACAAAACATTTTGGAAGGAGCGGCTTTACCCACACGATCCCGCGGAAGAATTGATCGAGTTGGGCGCCGAAGTGCTCATCTCCATCAATGCCTCGCCCTTTAACAAAGGAAAGATGGGCCAGCGTTGCGCGATGGTTTCGCACCGGGCGAAGATGGCGAACCTTCCCATCGTCTTCGTCAATCTTGTCGGCGGAAACGACGGCATCATCTTCGACGGCGCCAGTATCGTTTCCGACTGCGAAGGTAAGATAATTTTACAGGCGCCGCCGTTTGAGGAGTTTTTCGGCACAGTTGATCTTGATTGCGGAGTGGCCGACGAACGTTGTTTGCCGGGTGACGATATTGAAACCATTTGCAGCGCGCTCGTGCTTGGCATTCGCGACTACGCTCGCAAGAACCGTTTTACAAAAGCGGTGTTGGGATTGTCCGGCGGGATAGATTCCGCCGTGGTGGCAGCGCTGGCATGTGAAGCGTTGGGTGCCGAGAATGTTTTGTCAGTGATGATGCCCTCTCCCTATTCGTCTCGCTCGAGTGTCGACGATTCGGTGGAGTTGGGGCACCGGCTGGGAATGAAAGTGATTGAACGCCCGATAACAAGCGCTTTCGAAGTCTTAGTTAAAGAACTCAATCTGCCGCCGGCGACTGCGGGTGCTGGTTCACACGCAACTGAAAATTTGCAATCGCGCTTGCGCGGAAATATCCTGATGACGATTTCCAACGCTGAAGGACGGCTACTGCTCTCAACGGGAAACAAATCGGAGCTGGCCCTGGGTTATTGCACTCTTTACGGCGACACCAACGGCGGACTCGCGGTGATTGGCGACGTGTTAAAGACCGAGGTCTATTCGCTCGCGCGCCATCTCAACCGGGAAAGTGAAGTTATCCCTGCAGGAATTATCGAAAAGCGTCCGTCAGCGGAGTTGGCGCCCGATCAGTTTGACGATCAATCATTGCCGGCTTATGACAAGTTGGATCCGATTCTCAAATTATATTTCGAGGAGAAGGCGACGCCCGAAGAGATCATCGCGGCGGGGAATGATTCAGCTATGGTCTACGATATTTTGAATCGCGCTG
>DASYMB010000008.1:0-4579 GCA_036009285.1 Pyrinomonadaceae bacterium
TGCCGTTACGGTATCGGGTTTGACTAAATTTGCGCGTCGCATCGCGGCGGGATCAAGTTTTAGTTGCTCCGCGATCTTGTCGAGTTGAACTTCCAATCCGAAGCGCGGCTGTGGCGTTCCGTGTCCGCGCTTGGGACCACACGGCGGCTTGTTTGTAAACGCGCGCAGACCTTGAAACTTGTAACGCGGCACATCATAGGTAACCGTCTGCAAGGCGCCGGTGTAGAACGTGCTCGCGACGCCGTAGCTGCCGTAGGCGCCGCCGTCAAGGAACGATTGAAAATGCATTCCGGTTATGGCGCCATCCTTTTTCACCCCCGTCTTAACGTACATGAGCACCGGGTGGCGGCCGCGATGACAATAGAAAACCTCTTCGCGCGTCAGCGTCACCTTCACCGGCCGGCCGGTCAGCAGCGAAAGTTTGCAAACTATGACTTCGTGATTGAAAGGATCGCTCTTGCCACCGAAGCCGCCGCCGTTTGGCGTGGCGATGACGCGGATGTGGCTGGCGGGCAACTCTAAAACTTTGGCGAGCGCGCGATGCACGTAGTGTGGCGTTTGCGTCGAACTCCAGAGCGTTAATTTGTTGTCCGGATCGAAGTTAGCGACAGCGGCGTGCTGCTCCATCGGCAAGTGAGTGTTGCCTTCATAGAAGAAAGTGTCTTCGCGAATCAGATCCGCTTCGGCGAAGCCTTCGTCGACGTTGCCGAATTCAAGCGAGACTTTCTTGTGGATGTTTCCTTCGTCACCGTATTCGTGGATGCGCGGCTCGTCAATGAGAATGGCTTCTTCGATTGAGGAGATCGTGTTCAGCGGTTCATATTCCACTTCGATTAGGTTCAGCGCATCGAACGCGGTGTCCTCGTCAATCGCCGCGACGGCGGCCACAGGATCGCCGATGAAACGGACCTTATCAATGCACAGTGCATGTTCATCCTGACTAACAGGAAGAATGCCGTATGAGATTGGCAAATCGTTTCCCGTAATCACAGCAATAACGCCGGGCAGAGCGACTGCCTTCGAGATGTCGATGTTCTTGATTAAGGCATGCGGAAGATGCGTGCGCAGGATTTTACAGAAGAGCATGCGCGGCAGCACGATGTCGTCGGCAAACTTCGTCTGGCCGGTGCACTTCGCGCGGGCGTCGACTTTGCGAAAAGGCTTGCCGACGACGTTCAGCCGGGTTCTATCTCGTTCGTTAGTGTTTGGCATCGACCTATTTTTTGTCCAGCGATGGGAGCGCCAGAACAAACTCGTCTAGTTGCTGGCTCAACGATGTCCTGGTCGTTTCCAATCGTTCAACCAGGGCTTGAAGCTTTTCCCACTTGAGTTCATAGCCATACGTGTGCCGGAACAGGTGCCGAAACCGCAAATAATCAACCAGGCGCCAGGCAAGCTGGTGTTCAATCACTGCCGGCCGTTTACCTTCGATCGGTAATTCCATCGAGCGAAGTAATGAGACATGCCAGTTGTCTCCCACCGGCACTCCAGGACCAAGATACACCGCGACACGCTCGAAGATCCGCTCGCATGCAGTGTAGAAATCATGAACGATGCTGCCCAGCGCACGGAGTTCTACCGATGAAGGTTCCTCAGACGAGCTGTTGAGGATTGCCTTCGACTCATCAACCAGGCGATGCAGGTTATTCAGTTCCAGTGCGACTTCGTTTTTGAGTGCTGCGTTGAAATCGTCTGCGGCGTCTTGCGGCATATCGACCTCCCGTTTCGCTTTCGCTACTAGTTCTGGCGGCGCGGTCTCGAGGGTGACAAGATCAAGTTCCATTCCCGGCGGCAAAAGCGCGTAACACGCCGTCAGTGCTGCGATATATCGCTCAGGAGCGAGACCTTCCACCGCGAGATCAACGTCAGAGCGCGAATGCCAGGGACTGTGGCCGCTCAGCGATCCGAAAACGTAAACCTCTCGGACGCCGAATGTGTCCTTCAAGACTCGCTCGCACTGCTTTGCCGCAACTTCGGCCTGTTGCTGACGGTCCAGATTGTTTTGGGTTGCTGACATGGTTTGGTGGATTACGAACAGCCGTAAATACTTTCGTGTGGCAACTCGATCTCTTCGCCGCGCATGCGCGCTGCAGCAAGTTCCACTGCTTCGTAAATCTTGATGTAGCCGGTGCAGCGGCAAAGATTTCCTGACAAAGCTTCCTTGATTACGTCGCGCGAAGGATTGGGATTCTTCTTCAAGAGCTCTTCGGCGACCAGCAAAAATCCAGGCGAGCAGTAGCCGCATTGGGCCGCGCCGGTATCGGCAAACGTGTCCTGCAACGGATGAAGCTTTGTGCCATCCGCCATTCCTTCGATCGTTTTTACTTCCTGATCCTCGGCGTCCAGACCTAACATCAAACAGGAAAGAATCGAACGTCCGTTTACCAGAATCGCGCAGGTGCCACACTCGCCGAGTTCGCAACCGTGCTTAGTTCCCATCAACCCTAAATCTTCACGCAAGACCTCGAGCAGCGTCTTGTGCGGCGCAAAGGCAACTTCCGCCGACTCGCCGTTCAGCGTGAATCTTATGTGAGACTTTTGCTTATTTGGATCAGCCATCAGCTTGACGGGGATGATTCTAACAAAAGGAGGGAGGAAACCGCAGGTGTCTGAACGTTAACCCTTCGTCGTAGCCACATCTTTCTTTGCTTTATTGAGCATCGTGTTATCGATCAAGCGCGTCTTGCCGACGTAGGCGGCGACGGCGATCAGGATTGGGCGCTCGTCGAGCTTATCCAGCTTCTCCAGCGTTTCCGCGTCCACCACGTTAACGTAATCGACGCGCGCGCGCGGTTCAGATTCGATAGTTGTGCGGACAATCTCTTCCAGTTTGCCGGCGTGTCTTTCGCCCTTCTTGAAAGTTTCTTTGGCCTTCTTCAGCCCCTGGTGAATCGCCGACGCCGACTGCTGCTCCTCGGCGTTCAGGTAAAGATTGCGCGACGAAATCGCTAGCCCGGAATCCTCGCGCACCGTTGGCAACACCACGATCTCGGTATCAAAAGCCAGGTCTCTAACCATGCGTTTGATAATCAGCGCCTGTTGCGCGTCCTTCTGTCCGAAAAACGCGAAATCGGGATGCACAGTATTGAGAAGAATTGCGACAACAGTGGCGACGCCGCGAAAGTGCCCCGGCCGGGTCGCACCTTCGAGCGGCTTTGAGAGTCCGCCGACGTTTACATAGGTGGAAAAGTCCTTCGGATAAATCTCTTCCGCGGAAGGTGCGAAGATGTAGTCAACGTTGTAGTCGGTTAAAAGCGCAGTGTCTTTAGTCAGATCGCGCGGGTAGTGTTCGTAATCTTCGCTTGGTCCAAACTGCGTCGGGTTCACAAAAACTGAGACCACCACGATGTCGCACATTCGGCGTGCTTCTCGCACCAGACTGAGGTGGCCTTCGTGAAGCGCGCCCATCGTCGGCACCAACCCGATCGTCCGGTCCTGCTCGCGGCGAATTTTGCGCGCGACGGAACTCATGCGCTGACGGCGATTAATGATCTCCATAACGAGTGAATAGTGAATCGTGAATCGTGAATCGTGAATAGTCCGGACGAGACTTCTTGAACAGTAAATCGTGAATAGTGAATCCTGAATGTAAGAACTCTAGCGGCCGGGTTCTTAACTATTCACGATTTACTATTCACGATTCACGATTTACGCTCTTTGCCAATTTCAAGTTCTTCAGCAGCCTCGGCGGGCAGGCCGTACGATTCATTCTCTGAAGGATATGTTCCAGTGCGCACGTCATCGGCATAGCGGCTGACCGCCTCCGTCATTACTTCATGCAGGTTCGCGTAGGGTCGCACGAATCGCGCAAGTTTTCCAAAAGAGAGACCAAGCATATCGTGTAGCACCAGCACCTGAATGTCGCAGCCGGCGCCGGCGCCGATGCCAATCGTAGGAATGCTGATGCTCTCGGTAATCAAGCTGGCAATCTCGCGCGGCACAACTTCAAGCACGATCGCGAAGGCGCCGGCGTCTTCCAGCGCCCGAGCGTCATCCAGCAACTGGCGTGCGGCGGCAGCCGTTTTGCCCTGCACGCGATAAGCGCCGAGCTTGTTAATCGACTGCGGAGTCAAACCGATGTGGCCCATCACTGCAATTTCTTCGTCGACCAGTCGCTTTACGAGTTGAACGCGTTTGTGTCCGCCCTCAAGTTTGATCGCTTCAGCTCCGCCTTCTTTCACCAGCCGCAAAGCATTTCTCACCGCGTCGTCCGCGCCCGTATGAAACGAACCATAAGGCATATCGGCAACTAACAAAGCACGCTGCACCGCTCGCCGCACCGCTTTCAAGTGGATCAAAATCTCATCGAGCGTAACCGGCACCGTATTGCCGTAACCCAGCACAACGTTTCCCAAGCTGTCGCCCACCAGGATGATATCGATCCCCGCTTCGTCAACAATGCGGGCGGTGGGAAAGTCGTACGCGGTTAGACAAACCAAACGCTCGCCTCGCTGTTTGCTTGTCTTGAGCGACGGCGCGTTTACTTTTTCGGGGCGTTCAGGCTTGAGATAAGGCATATTTCTGCTCGGTGGCCACGATCTGCGGCCAATCTATTTGCCAATATTATCGGCGCAGTTTC
>DASYMB010000009.1:0-10849 GCA_036009285.1 Pyrinomonadaceae bacterium
TTCTGAACCTCACCAGCTACAGCTTTCCCAGCGGGCACACAATGATGGCCACAGTTCTATACGGAACCCTGGCCGCCTACCTGATTGCGGAAATAAGCGGCTGGCGCCGGCGTACGCTCGTAATTCTGTTGGCAGGTTTCCTAATCGTTCTGGTGGGTTTTAGTCGAATTTATCTTGGCGCGCACTACTTGAGTGACGTGCTCGGGGCCGTAGCCGAAGGCTTAGCATGGCTATCGCTTTGTTTCATCGTCGTGTATTCAGTTTGGCAAAAAAGAAATGGATAACTAGCGTAAGACCTCGCTTGGGCCGACTCAATTGTTATTAGCTGCAGACTCACGCGAATTAACGCTGATCGGATCAAGAAACCAGGCACAATCGCAAAGGCTCTCTTCACATTCGCGTAGTCGCGTAAATCCGCGGTCAGCACGCTCGCTCGCGGAACCTCATCTCCTTCTCAACCAAAAAAAAGCGGGCCGAAGCATTCAACTTCAGCCCGCTATAAATTTCCCGCTTCGCTCCCTGTCAGAATTCGTAGCGAAGGGCAAATTGCATTACGCGTCCAGCTTTCGTCTCGTTGAGCGGCGTCTGCGTGGAAGTAAAACGTCCGAAGTCAGGACTGGCCGTCTGTTTGAAGACAAACGGATCCTGCGGCAAGCTCAAATCCGCGATGGTGAGGCTGTCGAACCGCTGCGTGTTGGTGACGTTGAAGACCTCCCAACGGAATTGAATCTGGTGTCCCTCCCAGGGCAGGTGGAACGTTTTATAGAGACCGGCGTCGAGCGTGATGTAGCCGGGCCCGCGCAGGACGTTGCGGTCGCCGCCTTCGCCGGGGCGCGCATCGCGGAAGCTTTGCAGCGCCGCCGTCGGATCGCTGAAGAGATTCGGGTCGCCGTTGAAATTTCCCGGCGAGGACTGAATCGGCCGCACGCGAACGCTGTTTGACTGGGCGTTCCAGTTCGTGGCCCAGCGGTCAGCGGCAAACGGACCACCGACGATGGGTAGCCCGGTGTTGAAACGGAAGATACCGGTCATGGTCCAATTACCCAAAATGCCGTTGCCCACTTTGTTCATGCTGCTAAAAAACCTTTTGTGGCGCCCGAAAGGTAGCCCCACGATCCAATTTGCATTGATGATGTGGCGCGCGTCGAAATCAGAGGTGGCGTAGTTACCATTTGGATCGAGCGCATTGAGAATAAACCCGGCCGCGCTATAGGCAGTCGCCGTTTGCAGGCCCGAGGCATTGTCGAGCGAGTGTGAGTAAGTGTAGTTGAAGTCAAACTGGATATCGTTGCGCAGCCTTTGGCGCACGCTGAATTGCAGCGCGTTGTAGTTCGACTCCGCGATAGTCGAGAAAACCGACAGCGCCGCATACTGTGGCTGGTAGAAGATATTGTTGAACTTCGCGATCGGTTTATCGTCCCACAGCAATTGTCCGAAGGTGTAGTCGGTCGAGTTGCGGCCGCCCACGGCAGGCAGCGCGAAGCGCCGATAGGCCGCCTGGGTCGCCGTCAGCGTGTAAGAAGTGCCGGTAAGCAGATTCGTATAGGGCCCGGCGAGACCGGGGAACAAATTTTCGAAGAACGGGATCGGCCCGAGAGACTGGATCGGGATAGTCGCATAGCGCGCGTCAATCAATTTGTTCGCTGCCTGATACCAAGTCGTGTTCGACGCCGGATCGCGAATATTGTTGAGCTGCATGATATCGCGCGACGCGAGCAGATTGCGCGCGAAGCGACCCACGTAGCTGGTCTCGATCGATATACCGTGGCCCAGCTCGCGTCCGTACGACAAGTTGACGCTGTGGTTGAAGGGCGTGGTGAGCGTATCGTCAAGCGACTGCTCGATGCGCTGATCTCCATCAGACGGTCTGGTCAGTGGGAAAGTGATCGAATTGGGGATGCTGACCCCGCTCGCCAGCAACAACGCGCGGACTTGCGGATTTGCTCCCGCGAATAACGGCGCCAGCCGGTCGCTTACATTAAAGGTGTTAGCCGAGACTCCGGTGGTCGAGACGAAACCGAGCGAGTTATTCAGATCGAAAGTTACCGCCAGTTGACTGCCGATGCGGTCATAGGTCATGCGATAACCGCCGCGCAGGACACTGGTTCCGTTTCGTCCCAGGATTCGCGTAATGAAGTTATCGTCCTTCGGTGACCACGCAAACGATACCGACGGCGCGAAGTTGTTCCAATCCTGTTTGTAGAAGCCGGGCCGGTTGTTGGCCTTCCCAGCCAGGTCGAGCGTGATCGGATCGTTAAAGGGCACGCCGCGATCGGCGGCCTGGACACGCTGTTGGAAATAGCGCCCTAAGCTCTGCGTCGGCTTGACCTGAAAACCATTGCGCTCATAAACCGGCGTGGACGTGGACCAGCGCATTCCATAGTTGAGGGTGAAGTTGGACCACAGGCGCCAGCTATCCTGCCAGTAAGTTTCAAACTCCTGGGTGGCGAATGAGCGCGTCGTGGGTGTGCCGACGGGTTGGAGTTTTCCACTTTGATCGTATACGAGCCCAGCCCCGTATTGCGAGAAGCGTCCGATGATCGCAGTCAGCGCGTCGCGCAGATCAGTTTCCGAGCCCGAAGCAACGTCGGGGAATACCGGATCGCTGCAATTAACATTGTCGAAGATCACCGCGTCGCCGGAGCAATCGTAGTAGGACGGATTGGTGGTGGCGTTATCGAAAGATGAGGCGGTCGAGGTGCGATTGTTGGTAATCAAACGAATGTTGCCACCCATCTGCATCGTGTGATTGCCCTTGATCCATGAGAAATCTTCGACGAAGTTGTGCACCGGAGTCGTGCGCGAGAGCGAGCCCTTGAAGCCGAGGGGGCGGAAGATGAACCGGAAGGAATAGAAGTTTGAGTTTCCGTCGCCCTGATCGGTGAAGGCTGCGCGAGTGTAGCCGTAAGTCAAACGGTTGACCTTGGTATTTGAGAGCGTCCATGAATGCCCCACGGCAAAACCATAGGGATGGTTCCACAGCGTCAGGGCCGGTGTATCAGGGAAGCACTGGATGTTGTCGCCCACGCCGCAGTCGGTTCCGCCGTAGACTGAGTGTGTCACGTGATCGTTCTGATAGTTGCCGCGCAGGAACAGAGTCTGGCGGTCAGTAACGTTAACGTCGAAGCGAGTGATGAAAGTATTCAGACGTGCGGGGGTGCTGGAGTTGAAGCGAAAGCCGCTGGTATTGAGACCATCGCCCACGCCCGGATCGTTCGCGCGATATTTGCTGGCAGCCGCGGCAATCGCCGAGAGCGCGGCCGGATTGATACCCGGCGTGACGCCGTTGGCTGCGGTGTAGAGCGAGTTGATCTGCGCAATGTTCAAACAGCGAACACCTGCGGGCGTACCTGCCGGACATGAAGAATCGCTCGCGCCGCTGTCGGTGCGATAGCGAACAATGCCCTGGCCGAGCGTCGGCAGCGGCACTTCGCGCAAGACTGAAGTAGCGGTTGCTTCCCGGAAACCCTCGTAAGTGCCGAAGAAGAAGATGCGGTCCTTTTTGATCGGGCCGCCCAGGGCGCCACCGTAGATGTTACGAAGCAACTGCGGACGCGCCACACCAGCACGATTATTAAAGAAGTCGTTGGCGGTAGTGAGCGTGTTGCGGTGATATTCGAAAAGCGAACCATGATACTGATTGGAACCGGACCGGGTTACCAACGAGACCTGCGCGCCCGACGAGCGTCCGGCATCCGCGTTTGCATTCGTCGTGGTAACGCGAAACTCCTGTAACGAGTCCTGCGTTGAGCGCAGGACGCTGGCGAAGGCCTCGTCGCTTACCACATCGAGACCGCGCTGTTGTTCATTAACGTCGACGCCGTCAAGCGTAACGTTCGCCTGATCGGCGCGCCCACCGTTGACATAACCGCTGCGAGTAACGCCCGGCTGCAATGAAAGCAAACCGACAACGTTGCGGGCGTTGAGTGGCAACTGTTGAATGCGACGGTTCTCAAAAGCCACGCCGATGGTCGCGTCGGTGGTGTTAAGTGGCGCGTCGCCGCCTGCGGTTACGTTCACAGTTTCGGAGACCGCACCGATTTCGAGGGTAACGTCGGCGTCAACCGAAGTATCAACCAGGGCCTTGAGCGCTGAGATTGATGTCTTCTTGAATCCGGGCGCCTCAACCTCGAGTTTGTAAGTGGCCGGAGGTATAGCGGTGAAAACATAGTTCCCATCTTGTGACGTTGTTTGAGTGCGAGTGAAGTTCTTTTCCGCATCGGTGAGAGTAATAGTGGCTCCGGCAACTACATTTCCCTGCGGGTCCTTAACTGTACCTCGCACCGTAGACCTGCCGGTTTGAGCATAGGCAAGACTGCTGAATATAAAGATCGCCAACAACGCAACAAAGCTTCTCGAACACAAGGTTATTCTCATATGGCCTCCCGGCAATTGGTTTGTAAGTGAGAACGAGAGTCGGGTATGAACAGATTCTGCAATCCATGATGCTTCTGAGACTACTCTCATTCATCCGATTGAAATCCGAACCCAGCTTGAAAACGATGTCACGAAACTTTCACGCATATCTTGTTCCATCACGTGACAGGATGATGGTCTATTCATAACTGTGAGGAATTCTGTTGTCGCCAGCATCTGTTCAATGCGTGTGCGGAAATTCCTGTCCAAAAACGCAGGGCCGATTCAATTTTTTGGATTAAATGATTGGGGCGCCACGGGCAAAGTCTCCGGCACTCGCGATCACGATTTCTTGTGACTCAATTCCGCACAAAGCTTTCTTCACAAACTTCAGTGCGAAACATTCCGATGCAGGAAATATGGATGAGATAAGACTGAAGGCGAAAAATCGTGAACAAAATCAGCTTTTTCACGCTGCGGTCCTAACGGTACATTGCTTGCTCAGGTAGCAATCTGTAAACCAGGAAACGTTTGTTAGTTGGATGGCGCCCCCAAACTTCAGCGCAGGTTTAAGGAGGTAAATCCATGGACACTGGCGGTCTTGTTTCCGAAGGTACTTTGACCAGCGACCGGCTCGGCATGCAAATGGAAACTCAAAGCGCGGGCTCGCGCAATAGTTTCACATCGGCTGGAACCACGGCCGCGCACGGCCTCTTGAGCGCAGACCAAAATGCAAACAAGCCTGGCGACTTGCGTTCGATTGTTGCAAGCAGATTCATGCGCATGCTGCGCTCACACGATCGCGTACGTTCAAAACTGCTCGCAGCGCGATGAATAGAAGGCAGATTCAGAAGTCAGAATTCAGAGGTCAGAGGTCAGAGGTCAGAGGTCTTGGCCCAGGAAATCTCATGGCAACTCCGAGCGTCTAATCTCTGACTTCTTTCTCCTGACTTCTGTATTCTGTCTCCTGAATTCTCTCTTCTGCCTTCTGTCTCCTGCCTCCTGCCCTCTGCCCTCTGATCACTTCTTTAGGCCACCGGGAGTTACGTACCGAACAGCCTTCATCTCCGCGAGCGCTTCGAGCTTCTCAATCGGCAAACGCCCGATTACAAGTTTGGCGCTCTTTGGATCGAGCACGAGTTCGAAGCCCAGTGCTTTGAGTTTTGCCAAAGTCTCTTGTGATTTATCCGCCAGCCAGATTTGAATCTCAGCCTTACCGTTGAGATTAAACTTCGTCTCATCAGCACCGACCGTCATATCGTTCTTCTTTAAACGATCCACAACCGCCAGCAGGGACGGATGAAGTTTTGTTACCAGGTCGCGTCGCTTCAACTCTTCCGGTGAAGTAACACCCGCGCTGTTGTTATCACCGCCACCCCCGCCGCTTCCCGATCCGGTGCCCAGGCCACCGCCCGGGCCGCTCTTAACGCGCGCGGATTTGGGTTTTGAAGTTCGCGCCGCACTGGCCGCCGCCGGATCGAGGAGATTGCCATCGATCGTGGTGGTAACATTGCTTGACGAGGTGTTGACACCGGTACTGCCTGAAACCGAAACCACTTCTGCCACCGAAGAATTCACAACGCCGGCTGAGAACATAAAGTTTTGCGTACCACTTCTCGTCAAGAAGCCAGTCGGACGTTCTTCACCGTAAGCAGTAGCCCGGTTCACACCCTCAGGCACTTCAACCGGCACATCGATGCGTCGCGGCTGACCGCCGTCCGTAACAATCATCTCTTCCACGGCAACGAACGACGTAAACTGCGTCATCAACCGGTACTCGAGCGCGAGATTCGTGATTGCTGCCTTGAGTTCGGGTTTCATCGCGCCTCGCTGTGCTCCAGCGTAATCCTGGCCCATCAGATCGTCGACACGTGAACGGGCCCAGAGTGACGCGAGCACATCGTGCTGCGAGTCGGATTCAGGAAACTCAACCGCGATCTCGCGAACAAATTCTCGGCCTGCCATTTTTCCCTTCAGCCGAATTACTCCGCGACCCGCGCCGGTGTAACGCCCGGAAAGAATCACCGGCTTGGCGCCAAACAGATCCGGAATGCGCTCAGGATAAACATCGGCAACCGGAAGTCCGCTCCAATCAACTGAGATGTCCGTTAGCAGAGGGTTACGCACGCGTTCGTGAAAACGCCTCGCGGCGGCGGAGCCATCATCGTTAAGCGCGACATACTCGACCTCTCCACGACCAGCCTCTGACATTTTGTCCAGCAGGAATCTGTTTACGCTGCTGCCGATTCCAAAGGCAAACACGCGCGCGTTCGGGTGCTGCTGTACTTCCGAGATGATCGCCATCTCGTTGCCGACATAACCGTCGGTCATAAAGCAGACGATGCGCATGTGGTCTTCGGAATCTGAGGGGTCGAGTGAAGCTTTGATGGCTTTCATCATCTCCGTGCCGCCGGCGCCCTCGGTTGCAGAGAGAAACTCCTTGGCCTTCTTCAGGTTGGCCGGAGTAGCAGCCACGGGATGGGGAAACATGATGCGTGTGTCGCCGGCAAAAGTGATCAGATTGAAAGTGTCAGCCGGATAGAGACCGTCGAGCGCAAGCTTCATCGTCTCTTTGGCTTTCTCGATTGGAAAACCCTGCATCGAGCCGGAAGTGTCGAGCACGAACACGAGTTCCTTCGGCGTTACTTCAGAGACAGTGATGCGCTCGGGTGGTTGGAGAATCAGGGTGAAGTAACCGCCTCTGCTCGATCGATGCGTGAGCAGCGCGTCCTGAATGTTCTTACCCGCGACATCGTAACTAAGAATGAAATCCTGGTTGGGAATCGTGGAGTTACTTTTCAAACGCACGTGCGCGCTGTGTGCATTCAGACGCTCGATCTCTACCTCGTGGGATTTTCCTTTAATGCCGTCGATAGGCAAGCCCGCATCCAGCATGATGTCGAGCGAAACATCATGACCAGCGCGCATTCCCGCGTCTGCCGGTTTCGGAGAAATGCTGGAGGCATCGAGGACCTGTGTGGTGTCCGGTGAAAATCCGCTTCCGTTCCGCCCGGTCGCCTCCCCGGGCATATACCTTGGGCCAACCACCATGGGAAAAGAAAATTCATACGAACCAGCCTCATACTTCAACGTTTCGACGTAGCTGATTGTAATCCTGATCTTTTCGCCCGGCAGAATATTGGCGACTGATTGCGTGAAGATGTTGGGCCGTTCCTGATTCAGCAAACTGGCCACTTGCCCGCCGGATTTCGCAGCGTCATAGACCGCCTGCGCTTCTTCGCGGCGCAAAATCTTTCCGCGCACGGTGCGATCGCCAACAACCATAGTCATATCGTCAACTGCTGCGCTTGCCGGCAACGGAAACGTGTAAACAGCTTCGATCTTTTCCTTGAATGGATTCTCAAACTCCTGTATGACCTGGACGCGAGAAAGAAAACCGCTGATCTCGGCGCGCACGTCGGTGTGTTTGAGCGGACATAGACCATTGGGCCTGCCGGTCTCATCAAGCACCTGTAAAGAGCCCACGGTTTTCGTTGTTTGCGCCGCGACGGTTGCTGGTAAATTTTTGAGCGCGGCAAGCGCGAGTATCGAGAGGGCGGAAGTTGCGAGCACAGCAAGCAACCGGAAGGTAAATTTCTGATGCATAGTCTCCTCCTAACACACTTCGTGGCTGCACGTCGGGCGCCATTCGCTGGCGGCGTGAAGGTGAAAAACGATTCCGAGGTTCGTATGTCAGCCTCTGTTCTCGATTGCACTGGGGAGAGAACGCGAAAGAGGAAGGGCTTGCAGTTGACTAACACATTGATGCGCGCGATCGCTGTGGCGATGGCTACAAATTTTTCGGAGGCGAGGTGGTGGGCTTTCGGTGGTCCGTTGTTGGTCCTGCGGTTGTAAAGCAAACTGTTGAGTTTGCTGGCTTTCGATTTATCACTCCACTTGAGCTGGTCGCACACCCGCGAACTAACAGTTTGCTTTACACCGGAGAAATTTGATTGGACAAGGTATGGGTGAGTTGAATGTCAGCGACAATGAGGCAGTACGAACGGAAGCGCCTGTTTGACACCATCGAAAGCCGTACGTTAACGTAACAACTTGCAAAAATCTTCCAGCCGCTCGCTGCAGTTTTGTCCCGTTCGTCTAGTGGCCTAGGACACCGCCCTTTCACGGCGGCGACACGGGTTCGACTCCCGTACGGGACGCCACTTACTTCAACACATCATCAGATTGGTACTAATCCTCCTGAGTCATTGGAGCGCTTGAGTATTGTCACGTCATTCTGCGCGAACTCGTTCAGGCTCTTTCGTTTCCATCAATCGTTTCCGCGCCTCGACCTGAGCAACGCGATTGGCTGGGATCGTTTCATCAAGCGTCAGGATGTATTCCCACTCCGCGCGCGCCTCTTCGTGGCTTCTATTCCACCACAACTCCGCCCGCAACAGGTGTGCATCCGCTACGGTGCAGAAAGTGGGAGGGCTGGCTTTGCCCAGCAGTACGGCCACCGCCTGGCGGTATTCGCCATGCTCGAGCAGGTGCTTGCTCAACTCAAGCTGCGCCCATGGGCAGTTGGGGTTCAGGCGCAACACCTCACGAATGGACTTCAACGCTTCTGCCGTACGTCCCTGTTGCAGCAAAGTGGCCGCGAGACTGGCATGGCCCTCCACCCAACGCGGGTCCTTCCGCACCAGTTCGCGAAACTCTTTAAGGGCCGCTTCGCGATCCGGGGGTTCGGCACGCAAGTAGGCCTGGCCCACTATCCAGTGCGGTCTGGCGAGGCTGGGGTTGAGGTCCATCGCCAAACGACCTTCCTCAATTGCTCCTTGAACATTCCCTTCCCACCAATAATCAAACGCCTTATCCCAATGTTCGCGCGCGGTAAGTTTGTTCCGCATGAGAGACCTCCGATGAGTGAAGATTCGAGGGCGACATTATTATGCGATTTGGGCTAAAGCATCAAGGATTTATGGTGGTGCCCTAATTTGTAAAGCAAACTGTTAGTTTGCGATGAGTGAACGGCATTCAACGCTCGCGCAAACTAAAAGTTTGCGTTACAAAAACTAAACTAGCCCGCTATCAAGGATTCATATTGGTGCTCCATTGGCGTGCCGAGCAGTCAGGTTGTGTTGCGCGCCACCGTGAGGCTCGAATTAACCCGCGAGCGCACACTCAACCCGGCATGAAGGCGCGCGACTCGGGTTGAATGAGTTAGCCGGCAGTTCCTGTTGAAAGAGCGTGTGTCTTAGAGACGGAGGACGTTGGCGTATCGGACAATGGCTGTACCAGTGAGGTCAAATACACTCACACAATTAGAACACCATGGTTAATCGCTGGTTTGGCAGCCGGCCTAATCAGCTAAGAGTAGAATACGAATCCTTGCTATTCCCTGACAAAGTTATAAGAATGCTCCGCGTCCAACCCAATGAGTTCCCCCGTCTCTTCTCACAAGGCTTAGCTACAATAGGGAGAATCGAATGATGAACGAGAACTTCTGATGGTGCTTGTAGCAGTTGTATTCGGACTGCTCACTCCGTTCGCAGCCGCTGCGGCGACATGTTCTGGAAGTGGGTGTAATGGGCTGAATCCGATCGCCACTGGTTGCACGACGGGGGCATACGTCGTGAGCGAGACCGATATATACGATGCTTTTTCCTCGGACTATATTGGTGGTGTTCAACTGTGGTGGTCTCCGACGTGCGAAACAGCATGGTCTTATGTGCACAGCGAGTTTCGCGCGTTTGCCGTGCAGGCGACCATCACTTCTACGAGCCCATCCAACTCGTATTACCAGAACAATAATTACGTTTATACCGCGCGGAGCCCTATGGTGTATGCCACCGATGTCTCCTACACCTCGGCGTGTGGTCGGATTGAGGATGTTGGTGTGTCCGGTATCGCCTGTTCACCCTAAGCTCGAACAACAGCGTTCGCATCGCGTGCTGGAGGCCCAGGGAGGCGCCTCCGGGACTGTCACCTGCAGGCATGGGTCGCGGCACTCTTAAACATGCTCTTGAGTCGTCGGTTGTAGTCCTGTTCAATCCCCGCGTCTCTATCTTCACCTTACGCCGGCTCGCTCGACCATTAGTCGCTTCATGATCGGCCTACTTCTGATCTCTACCGCCAACTAAGAATGCCGAGTCGGGGAAAGCTATCGAGTGCCGCCGGCACCGCTCATTGCAATGGTTGCGCTCCAACCCTTGATACCTAGGATTCGTTTATCGAAATCTTCATAGAACTGTTGAAGCATGGAGTATTCATCTTTGAGAAGCGGCAGTTTGGTTTTCTCGTCCATACTCTTGGTTCCGTCGGATTCGTTTCGAGCCGCCGAACGCTGGCCTTCAACTGCGGCGCGCGAGCAGTATTCAAGCTGAAGGATAGAAGTTACTTGAGGACCTTGCTATCGCGCCGTCAGCTGCAAGGCTTTATAGGTTAACGCGGTTCCTTTTCCTCTGTTGTCGACGTGCTTTTAGTTTTAAGGTGGCAGCGGTAGCAAGGAACATGCGGAGTGGGAGTGACGAATCCGCAAGGTTAAGCGCTC
>DASYMB010000010.1:0-5681 GCA_036009285.1 Pyrinomonadaceae bacterium
GGTTGCCCATGATCACCCAGCGATCTTTTTCTTCCGTACCGTCGATGCGTGAGATTACGTTCCAGATTTTTCGCACCTGATAATCCATCAGCGTTTTCAAGTGCACCTGGAGGTAGTCAGTTCCGCCCACGTGATAAGCAAACGGCAACCCGCCCTGAAAACCTTTCGGCCTTACCGGCCCGCGCAGTGGTTCCAAAAGTCGTCTCGCGTCGCCATAAGAGATCGGTTGCACCGGAATGCGCGGAATGGTTTTGACTTCCTCCATCTTCAAACGCGGCACACCGGGCAACGCAGGCCTTCCCGGTGTTAGCGGATCGCCGGGAGCCGTGGACAAAAACTGCACGGAGCCGCGCTGCGCTGAGCTTGCCGGACGCCAGGGACCTTTCGGATAAACATCGCCCTGCATGTAACCATCGTCCGCCGGGTCGGAATAAATGACTAGCCCGAGGGCGCCGTGATCTTCCGCGACTTTCGCTTTCACGCCGCGAAAGGAATTTCCGTATCGCGCAATCGCAATCTTGCCCTTTACATCCACGCCCAGTTTTTTCAGCGCTTCATAGTCGGGAGGCAAACCGTAGTTAACGTAAACCAGCGGGGCCGTCACATCGCCGCTTGCACTGTAGCCATTGAAGAGCGGAATGATCTTCGGATTAGACGACGATGCGTCTTCCGGTATCACGGCTTCCTTAACCGCTAATCTTTCCCGGCGCGGGCGAATAATCTCCACGATACTCGGCTGCTGCGGATAGGGCAGCAACACTTCATACTCCTTCAACTCAGAAGAAATTCCATAGCTGCGAATCTGATCGCGAACGTACACGGCGGTGGCGTAGTCTTCTTTGGTGCCGGCCACGTGCGGTTCCACGGTCAGTCGCCGCAGATGTTCCCGCGCGGAGCCGGGCGCGGGCACAGCGCGAAACTCTTCCTCCCAACGGCGTTCGAGTGTAGAACCTTCGCGGGTAAACCCGTCGAGATTAGTAGAAGTGGAATTAGTCTGTGAAAGAACCGGGCGAAGATTTGCCCCGGTGACCAGTACGGCAAAAACCAACAGTACAGCGACCTTGCTGCGAATGAATCTCATTTGTTGTTTCCTCAATTCAGACTTTTCGAATGAACAATATTCTTCCGGAGCGCGTAAACCCGACTGACTAAATCGAAAGGAAGCCGCATCAATGGACAGCAGATATTATCCCGGAGTTGAAGCAGATGTCTCCAGGCTGACGGCCGAGCTTCGCAATATTTTTGATCAAGACTATGAAGTGCAAACTATGCACGCTTCGTCGACTACGGTTGTGCAAGCGCGAAAGTCTAGCACGTTGCGCGACCTTACCGGGCTGTCTGTTGCGTTGACAATTAAGATTACGCCGGAAGCGGGCGGCACGCGCGTCGAAATTGGCATGCAGAAGTGGCTCGACAAGGCAGCCATCGCCGCCGTTGCCGTGTTGCTATCGGCCGGGCTGCTGGTGGCCCTGCCTGCGCTGGGCGCTTACTGGCAATACAAACTCACCGAACACGCCTGGAAGGTGGTTGAAGAACACGTCGCACGCAAAGCGGGCGGCTACGTTCCACCGCTGCCCGGCCGCTGCGGAAATTGCGGCGCGGCCAACACCGCCGAGGCCGGCTTCTGTTCAGCATGTGGCGCGAGCTTCAAGGCGATGAGCTGTTCGTCGTGTGGCGCGGTTCCAAAAGATCCTGCGGCGCGGTTTTGTAATCAGTGCGGGAAACCTCTGACTGCTTAAGGCCGGACTCCGTACTCCTCGTTGTTTGGTGAACATCTTTCTTGACAGAAGCGCCCGGGCAGAAGATGATCTGTGAATGAGCCTTGCATCCATTCAAAAGGAAATTTTTCGACTTGATTCCGAAGAGCGCGCGATGTTGATTGATCTGCTTTGGGAAAGTCTCGACGAAGGGCGTATCAAAGAAGTCGAGGCTAAGTGGGCTTCGGAATCCGAAGATCGAATCGACGCGTTCGAGCGCGGGGAGTTGTCTGCTGTCGACGGCCCAGACGCTCTCCACGATCTTCGCTCGTCTCTGAGGAAATGACTCCGTATAGATTTACCTCGTCAGCGCTTGCAGAGTTGAAACAAGCGACATTGCATTACGAGGCGAAGGAGAATGGGCTTGGAGGAATTCTTTTGGATGGAGTTGACGCGACCGTTGCCCGGATTCTAATTAACCCTGCCGCCTGGCACCCGCTGTCTCCGCGAACCAGACGGTGCCGCACTCACCGCTTTCCCTCCGGTCTTATTTACCAGATTCGTCCCGACGAAATTCTTATCGTTTCCGTGATGGATCTGCGTCGAGACCCGACTAGTTGGAAACACTTACTATAACGACCAACCCCTTGGCGACAGTCATTGTGCACACATATCCGAATTCATGGGGTGATAGATCAAATGAGCCCAGAAGACAATTTTGGAAATGGTTCGAGTCTAACTCGGAGTCTTTGATGAAAATCAGACGGAATCATACGAAGGTCATTGAGGGGCTGCAGTCTGAGCTATCGAAAGTAAGTGAAGGCTTGACGTTCCAGATTGGTAAAGAGGCATACGGGTACGAATTTGTTGTGAGCGCAACCCGGACACCACGATGTTGGTATCAGCGACGACTCGCATCTGGAGCGCGGCGGGACTGACGCGCGGCTAGATTTCGGCCTCTACTTCGGCCTCTGTAAGCGGGGCGCTGTTCAGGTCGGCCAGGCGGTCGGCTGCTGCGAACAAGGCGTTAACACGCCGGCGCTTGATTTCTTCCCGGAGCAAAGATTCAATCGACTCGGGTGTGAGTAGTCCGTTAGCCTCCGCTTCACGCGCCAAGCCGTCAGGCAAATTGATTTTGAGTTCAGCAGATATGGTTGCAGCACCTCTCTTGAGCCGTATCCTAAGCTATCCCGCCGACGGCGACAATACTCGTTCCAACCAAGCTCCCTCGCTAATCATGCCTCAGCGCCCTTACCGGATCGATGCGCGCGGCGCGTGCGGCGGGATAAAGCGCGGCGAGGATTGAAACGACGAGGGCAAACAGTATGGCGCCGACGGTGAGCCACAGCGGCAGGGAGAAGAAGTCGACAAACGAAGCGCCTTGCGGTTTCAGAATGAATCGATACGCGAGCCGGTTAGCAATCGCGTCGATTCCCCAGGCGGCAAATACTCCGAGGATTCCGCCGACCAGACCTAAGACAGCCGCCTCGACAAAAAAGATCAACTTGATCTCGCGGTCCTCGGCGCCGATGGCTTTCATTATTCCAATCTCACGAGTGCGCTCCAGAATCGACATGATCATCGTGTTCGCGATTCCAAACGAAGCTACCAGCAGCGAGATGCCGCCGAGCAATCCCAGCACCGAATCGATGATCAAAAAGACCGTGCGAAACTGTTCCAACTGATCGACGATCGAGAAACTACCAAAGCCGAGTTCCGCGAGACGCTTTCGTACTTCAGTCAAGGCAACCGGATCGTTAACTCTAACTACCGCCGAATCGTATCCTTCAGTTTCAGTTTGGCCCAGCGCGCCGTTCTCGCGCGCCAGCGCCAACGCCACCTGGTTCATGGTCCCACGATGTTCAATGGACCATTGACGGGCCGCCGGCAATGGAATGAAGACGCGCGCGTCGGGAAACAATCCGCGCAGACCACCCTGGCCCGCACCCTCTTTCACTTCGGCGTTCAAGACGCCAACTATGCGAAATGTCCGCGCCACCAGCGCGCCGTTGTTCGCCTGTGGAGTCGGATCTTCTTCCAAGGGCAGCCCAAAAAAGCTTGAAGGCTGCGGTTCTTCCTTCGCTTGTTTATCAGATTCTTTGGGAGCTGCCAGAAACTCTATCGTCTTCCCAATAGCATCGGCAGGCTTCTCAAAACCAAAGTCGCGCGTGAAGGTTTCCTTGACGACCGCTTCGTCCGCGTTCGGCGAGCTAATCATTTGCCCGGCGACGAATTCCTTGAAACGCGAACCGGCATTTGGAACCGACGCACCGCCGATAGACTCAATTTGCGAGTGGCCGTTTGCCCTCACATAAGTGAACAGCATCAGGCTGGGCTCCACGTAAGCGACTCCGGGAATCCTGGTAATCTCGGCGATAGCCGCGTCGTCGAGCGTTCGCGTCGGCTCTACGTCCGGCTTCAATCGTGAACGCCGGTCGCGTCGATCATTTTCATCTCGCGCCGAGTTGCTCCGGGCCCTGGTTGAAACAAGGCTGCTCAGGTTGCGTCCAAAGACCTGAATCTCATTGAAAAGATCGAGAGCTTTGAAGCGCGACAGCATATTGCGTTGCAAGCCCAATCCAAAAGAAACCATCGTGACGATCACAGCCACGCCAACAATCACACCCATCGTGGTGAGGGTGGCGCGAAGTTTCGCCTGGCGCAGATTGCGCAAAGCGAGTTGCAGAATGTCGAGAAAACTCATATTCGTTCAGCATTCAAGCAGTTCATAGTCCAAGCTTTAGCTTGTCTTCGTTCCTGGCCAAGCAGAAGCCCGAGCGTTAGGAAGGGCTCAAGATCGAAATTCCGGCAGGAACCAGAGCCTTTGCTAGCGCGCGGGCTTCTGCTTGGGACAGCGTACTCAGCCCATTGACACTTTTCGGGCAAAGCTAGTTGAACTCCAAACTGCTGAACTTCAATCGAAAACGTGGTGCACCGCGTCGACCGTCCAATCGGCAAGACTCATCGTAACTACCTCGGCGCCCGCCGCTCGCAGTTCTTCTTCTGAGACGGTGTTGGTGATACCCAGGGTCCGCATGCCTGCCAACCTGCCCGACTCGATTCCTGGTGGCGAGTCTTCAATCACCAAACATTCGTTGCCGAGCAGCGGTAGCATCCGCTCCGTCTGCCTCTTTTCATTTAGCTTCTCGAGCGCGATCAGATAGCAGTCAGGCGCGGGTTTGCAAACGCCCACGTCTTCGGTGCTCACGACTGCGGAAAACAAACTTCGCAATCGCGCGCGATCCAGGACGTAGGCAATTTCTGCCTGCATCGCCATACTCACGATCGCCAGCGAGTAATGACGCGCAGTGGCTTTCAGAAACGTTACGACGCCGGGAAACAACGGCAGTTCGTCTTCAATAAGCTTGCGATGGCGAACCACTTTGCCTGCCAACAAGCTCGTTAAGAGATCGTCCGTCAGAATCTTCTGGCTGCGTTCAAACGCCGCGCGCACAAACATCTCGTCGTCCATCCCGAGAGCGCCGTAGTAGTCGCTTTCAGTCAGCTCAATTCCCTGCTCGTGGAGGAGGTCTTTATAAGCCGCGAGTTGCAGTGGCTCGTCATCGATGATGACACCGTTGAAATCGAAAAAGATCGCTTGAATCATTCTGAAGAAGTTTCACGTTTCAAGTTACAGGTTTCAAGTTTAAGAACGCCGCACGGTTCTGGCTGTCGAAAGATTAACCATCGGCGCCCCTAACATGAGACTTTGAACCTGAAACTTGAAACTCCGTCAGTTTTGAGTTCTGTTCTTCAAACAATTTCGGCAGCCGCTCGCTTTCCAACACATCGAGACGGCGCAAAACCTCAGCCAGGGAAAGTTCGTTTTTCAAGTTGACGCGGTAGTCCAAATCAGCGCGCAAACGATCTTTCTCGCCCTGTCGATTCTGCGACATCATAATGATCGGAGCCTGCATTCCAGCAATCACCGCCAGGACCAGGTTCAACATTTGATACGGCTTAGGATCGAAACCGTTAAAAAGA
>DASYMB010000011.1:0-15851 GCA_036009285.1 Pyrinomonadaceae bacterium
GATTTGCAGTTGGCGCTCATTCGACATGGCGCCGATATCAACTGAAGCTGCAGTGCCGATTCCCTGTTTTAGTGATCGTGTTTCCGCGACGACTTGCTCAATAAACTTAGAAGCAATTGATTCCTGCACATAACAACGCTCAACCGATGCGCATGCCTGTCCGGAGTTCGCAAACGCGCCCCACACGGCGCCGCGAGCGGCCATTTTAATATCAGCATCTTCTAAAACGATCATTGGATCCTTGCCGCCGAGTTCGAGGACCACAGGCGTGAGATATTTGGCGGCGGCTTCCGCGACGCGTTTGCCGGTAGCCACGCTGCCAGTGAACATTATTTTGTCGACTCGCGCATCAATCAGCGCGGCTCCGGTCGAGCCATCGCCGACAAGAATTTCTAATAGTCCCGCCGGGAGACCGGCGCGACGGAAGAGCTCTCCAATTTTCAGGCCAATCAAAGGCGTGAGTTCACTTGGCTTGAGCACGACTGCGTTGCCGGCCATCAGCGCCATGACTACTTCATCAGCGGGCGTGGCCAGAGGAAAATTCCAGGGAGAGATTATGCCGACGACGCCGAGAGGCCGGAAAAGAATTTTTGACGAACGGCCCATCAAGCCATATTGGCCAATGTCGATTTTCTGCGGCCGCAATAATGTTTCCGCGGCGTGCGCAAAATAATGCATGGCAGCGAGCGTCGGGACTATCTCCATCGAGAGTGCTTCCGCTACCGGCTTGCCGGTTTCCCTGGAGACGAGGAGAGCAACTTCGTCACGCTCGGCGAGCATGAGTTCGCGCGCTTCTAAAATTACGCGGGCGCGTTGACGGAAGGAGAGGTTGGCCCAGGCCGGTTGCGCCGCGCGCGCCCTGGCGACGGCTTGTCGAACGTCTGCAGGCGATGCTAACGGCGCGCGACCGACCTCCGCGCCGGTGGCCGGGTCGTAAGAAACGATCTCGGCGGCTTTCGTGCTTTGCGCTGGTATGGTTTGGGTGCTCATTCGCGAACCTGACCTGATTATCTATCAAACCTTCCCCGGCGGCTAGGTTGCTGATGAGCTCAACTTTTTACTGGGACCGCGGGCCTGCCGCCGCAACGCGCTGTAAGCGCGAAGGCCTTTGGAAGAGGCCTCTCCCGAATCCATTTTCGCGCTTCGCGCTCATTGCGGGCGAGACGCCCGCGGTCCCAGTATCCCGCTTGACGGGTTCATCCAAATTTCACATTGACCCTGCCAGATTCTCCACTCGGTTCCTCAGTTCTATTCCTCTCGGGTACAATCCCTGAACTCAACAATAAAGATTTCACGAGGAGCAGCTCCATGATCAGACCGCAGCTTGAGGAATTCATGCGCCGCATGGATCCGAAGTCAGTAGCCATTATTCCCGGCGCGCGCGAAGCCACTCGTTCCAACGATACGCAGTATCGCTTTCGTCAGGATTCTGACTTTTTCTACCTGACCGGCTTCGAAGAGCCCGACTCGATCGCGGTCATCGCACCCGGCAGAGAGCAGAAGTACACGCTGTTCGTGCGACCGCACGATCCCGAACAGGAGATTTGGGTGGGGCGCCGCTCCGGCGTTGAAGGCGCGAAGAGCGAGTTCGGCGCGCACGAATCGTTCCCGGTCGCTGAGTTTGAAACGAAGCTGCAGGACATACTCGATGGTGCCGACAAACTATACTACCGTCTCGGCGCCTATCCGGACATCGACAACACCATCATCCGCCGCATTGCGCAGATGCGCGCGCTCAACCGCAAGCCGATTCATCCGCCGCGAACGATAATCGATCCGGCAACAATCGTTCACGAGATGCGCGTTTTGAAGTCTGCCGAGGAGATCGAACTAATGCAGCGCGCCGCCGACATTGCTGCCGAGGCCCACGTTGAAGCAATGAAAACGGTGCGGCCGGGCATGAAGGAATATGAGGTTGAAGCCCAAATAGAGCAAGTGTTTCGTCGAAGCGGAGCGGCCGGACCTTCATACACCTCGATCATCGGCGCCGGCGCAAACGCTACCGTGCTTCACTACATAAACAACGACGGCGAACTCCGTGCTGGCGACTTGCTCTTGGTTGATGCCGGCGCTGAGTACAAAGGCTACGCGTCCGACATCACACGCACGTTTCCCATCAACGGCCGCTACTCAAAAGCTCAACGCGAAATCTACGACCTGGTGCTCGAGACGCAAGTGGCTTGCGTGGAGCTGGTCCGGCCCGGCGTTACCCACGACGAGATCAAGGCGCATTCCGTTGAGATGCTGACCGAAGGGATGGTTAAGCTTGGACTGTTAAAAGGCGATCCCGCCGAACTGATCAAAGAGGAAAAGTATAAGCAGTTTTATATGCACGGCCTGGGCCACCTGCTTGGCATCGACGTGCATGACGTCGGGATTTACTACTACGACAAAGAGTCGCGCGCGCTTGAGCCGGGCGTGGTGATGACCGTCGAGCCGGGAATCTATGTGGCGCCGGATACGAAAGACATTCCGGAACAATATCTCGGAATCGGTGTGCGTATCGAGGACGATGTGCTGTGCACGGCAAACGGCCCGCGCGTGTTGACTACCAAAGTTCCGAAAGACGCGGACGAGATCGAAGCGCTAATGGCAAAGTAGGACAGACATTCCTGTCTGTCCTTTGACTTCGGCAGCTCATCATGAAGCTCCAAAAGCCTTTTACAATCGCTCTGGTCTTAGTTGCTAGCGTTATCATGATGGGGTTCACCGGCCTGATTGTGCTGCGGCTCTTTTTCTTTAATTACAACACGATCCCACAAGACGGAATGTACCCGGGAATGCCAACCGGTAGCCGGTTTATCACGAGGCGACATCCTTATCAGTCCATCTCTGAGATCAAACGTGGAGACGTGGTGGTGTTTACGAGAGAGACTAGCCTTAACGGTACTCATAAATACATCTGGCGGGTTGTGGGCCTTCCAGCCGACCTGGTGGAGGTTTCGAACGAGGCCGTAAAACTCAACGGGCAGGCGTTGAAGCACGAGACCGTTCGCAAAGAGGGTCAGTATCTGATCGTGAGGGAATGGAATGGTGATGTGTCCTACGAGGTCGCTTACAATCAAGCGCTGGATCGTTCGGACCCCCCGATTGCTTCGATGACAGTGCCCCGTGACCATTTATTTTTGCTTGGTGACAACCGCTATATGGCGGAGGACAGCACATTCATCGGTTCAGTTCCTTTTTCGTCAATTGTTGAGAAGAAAATTTTCTAACCGCGCGGGGTAGGACAGACATTCCTGTCTGTCCTGAGGCTGCCCCTAAAAATTTCTTTGGCGAAAATGGACAGGCAGGAATGCCTGTCCTACTACCAGCCGGTGGCAAACAAATTGTTTGCGCTCTTCACTCCGCAGTTCTGATAACTGTTGTAAGCTTTCGCTGCTCGCAGACGCACTGCCTCGTCGCTCTCTTTCTTCATCCACCCGTCAATAGCTGCTGACAAAACATAAGCCTCGGGCGCCATCAGGTTGGTGGTCCACAGCAGTGGTTCGGCACCGGTGCTCTTGAGGGGTGTGGCAAAGTACTTCTTGCTCATGCAGGCGAGAATGATCGCTTGGCGGTGTTGTTGGTCTCGCGCCTGCGGCATTGAATGAAGCGCAAAATCCATCAAGCCATTGTGTCCGACATACGCAACTAACTCCGCGCTGCCGTCAGTATTGAACTCCATTGTCTTTGCGCCCGACGCGAGCTTGACTATCTCGCCTGGCCTGCCGGCGGCGGCTTGAAGGAAATCCCAGGTCGCTTGCGCAATCTCCTTGCCGCGGTAGGCGTCGGCAACGATAAACAGATCGCGTTGCCGGTGTTTGAAAACGCGCCGCTCCAAAACCGCCGCTCGCGGATTCTCCACCGTGGAGATCAGTTCCCAATCTTTGCTCTTTCCGAAGAAAGTCTTCACACCAAACGCCGCTCCCCAGTAAAGATTGGTGGCCGGGTTGTCGCCATTACCGAGCGAGGCAGAGACAGGCACGATTCCCTGATTTACGTTGTCGCAAAGGGCTACGAACACGTGTACGACAGGAAATGAATTGCGAGCAGCGGCTATTAAAGTAGAGGCGCTGTTGGAGTTGGGATCACCGGCAGCCTGTGAGGACAGATCCTTTTTGGAAAGCCCACCACCCTGGCTTGTCGCACAGCCGGCCACAAGGCCAACTGCCAATACAAACAGGATTGGAAGCAATAGAAATCTCATTGACGGACTGGAAACAGATATGACTTGCCGTCTACTTAGACTCCGAGATCCGTCAGTTGTTCCGAGATTAGTAGGACGGACATTCCTGTCTGTCCTTAAGGTGGCCTACAAATTCCTCGGCGAGAAATGGACAGGCAGGAGTGCCTGTGCTACGTCGACAACTCAGCCACGATCTCGCGCATGATCGCCCGTCCCTTTTCAACTTCATCGGGCTTGAGGGAAATCGCGCCGACAACGGCGTGGCCGCCGCCGCCATAGCGTTCGCAAATTTTGGCGATGTTGTGAGTGCGTGGACGAGGCGCCCAGGGATTTGAGCCCACCGAAATCTTGGTGCGCTGCGGGCCGCGCGTTAAGGCGACCGTGTAGGTAGTTTCCGGATAGAGGTAGTAAGGAATGAACTTGTTAAAGCCTTCGTAGCCCTCATCAACCAGATCAAAATAGACCACACCGTTTGCAAAGACGGCTCGGCGGCGAATAGCCTCCAGGGTCTCCAGATGTTGTTTGAGTATCGGTTGAAAACGCCGCTGAACTTCGTCGCTGGTTGCAACTTCGTCCAGCGTCTTCACTGTAAGCTCGCGAATAACCTGTTCGATAAACTTATCATCCGGGTCGGCTTCAATCACCTGCATCAGTTGCAACGCCGGCTCCTTTAATTCAACACACTGGGCCGCGGATTCGTAGAGCGCCCCATCGATGATGTGCGCCCAATGGACCAGTGATTTCAACGGTGCATCGTCAAAGCCGAAGCGAGTGCGCGCGACCTCGGCAATGAATTCCGTGCACGACTTGCGCGTGAAATCGAGAAACTTCTTTCCCGACCGGTCGTTCTTGAAATGCGTCTCGTCCGCGGGAGTCAGAAAAGCGGACTCGTGATGATCGAACCACCAGGTTAGTTTTTCCGAGGCAGCGTATTTGAAATCCACGATCGCGTTCTCGTCGCCGTCAAACAGCTCGAGATCGAAGAGATTTCCCGGACGGTGCAGCAGGCCGGCGTAATTGACTTCCGCTTCGGGATGAATACGTTCCTTGTAAAAGCGCGTGAAGGTGGCGGCGGAAGCGACGCCGTCGAAACAGTGGCCGTGATAAAGCAAACGAAGTTTCATAGGTAATATCGATCTTGTCCCCCGGATCCCAGGCAGTGTTGATAAACACTGGACAAAAGAGTCGGCCATAGTAGCAATGCCCGAGTTTTCTGGCAAAGGTCGACGGGTCCCAGTGAAGAGGTCGACGCTCGACAACCCACTCGAAACTCTATTTGAGCAATGGACAGAAAAAGCACAGGACCTGGATAGCCCTATGCTTTTCAGTGAACCCTCTTGTCTGAAGTCTAACTACTCTTTACAAGGTGTGATGACGGAGGCAGTGCTCGCTTTCAAATGGTCAGCGATGAATTTGTCGACATCCGCTTCAACCAACTCGCCGTTAACAACCCATGCCTTCTCGGTCAACAGCTCGCCGTTTTTGGAAAGTGACGCGGGTTCCAAAAAGATATTCCACGGCGAACCCCACTTCCGCGTATCGCCGGTCAATTGACGGTAACCAAAATGCGTAGTCTTGTCTCGATCCTCGCGCGATTCGGATTCACTGACCACGGTGTAAGGCGAACCTACCGGCGCAAAATATTTATTGACGTCGTCGCGCGAGCCGTATTCGCTAACACCGACGACGGCGAAGCCCTGATCCTTATACTTCTCATACAGCCTCGCGGCGACCGGCGCTTCATTGCGCCAGTTCGGACACCACGGCGCAAAGTAAACCACCATGACGAGTTTCTTGGCCTGCACCAGCGAGCGCAGATCGACAGGCTTGTTGTCCTTGAGATCGTTGAGCGTCCAGTTTCTGTAGTTAACAGTTTTTTCTACCAGCGGCGAATACTCGTGCCCGTCCTGGGCGTAGGCTGCGATCGACGCTAACGCGGTGGCGAAAACTATCAGGGCGAATAATTTGTTCATGGCAAAACTCCTACCGGTTACAACTAATTCATTTTCTGTGCCGTTGCCGGCGTCTCGTCGAGCAAAGGTTTCACTGCTGCTTCCCAGCCCTCGCGGTCGCGCGCGCCGGTAATCTTTTGGCGAATGCGCCCATCGCGATCGATCAGATAAGTGACGGGAAGACCCGGACCGTTGCCAAACTTCTCGCCGATCTCTTCCGCGCCGCGCAACACAGTGTATTCCTGCTTCAAATCCTTCTGAAAGTCTCGAATGGCTTCGACTGTATCACCGGGCGAGGTCGAAACTCCCACCACCTCGAATCCCTTCGGCTTGAACTCGCGTTGCATCGCATTGAATTCGGGAATCTCAGCGCGACAGGGAATGCACCAGGTGGCCCAGAAGTTCAGGAGCACGACGCGCCCGCGAAGACCGGTCAAACGAAACGGCTGACCTTCCAGTGTTTGCAGCTCAACGTCAGGCGCCGCTTCAAACTTCACGTTGGCCGCTGTTGCGGGCGCGGGCGGTTTCACTTTTATCCAACCTTCAGCATTTGGTAGCCACGCTGCCAGCCTGGTGCTCGTCAGCAGTGTAGACTGTCCGGTCATCACCAGCAGGCCAACGATAATCAGCACCACGCCGGAAACGACTTCAACCTTGTGGAGATGCCGGCGAAACTTTCCGTAGAAAGCAAGAAACTGATTGATGCCGAGCCCAGTCGCCAGGAATGGAAGCGAGAGCCCCGCTGAATAAAACGCCGAGAGTATTAGCCCACTGCGCCAGCCGCCGCTGGCGGCAGCGAGCCCGATGATGCCGCCGAGAATTGGACCAATGCAGGGCGTCCAACCGGCCGCGAAAGCGATTCCTAAAGTAAACGATCCCAAGGGACCACGAGGCTTTTCGTTTGAAAAGAAGCGCGTGTCTTTGTAGAGCGTGGAAATTTTCAGCAAGCCAATCAATTGCAAGCCGAACAGGATGATGATCAATCCGCCAATTCCTCTGACCCAGGAGTTGCTGATTATCGACGCGCCCACCAGACCCGCGGTCGTTCCGAGCGCGAGAAAGATAACTGACAGCCCCGCATTGAAAGCGAGCGAATTCAGGATCACCGCGCGCCGGGCGTTCCCTCCCGATCCACCTTCTTTAAGTCGGTCAATGCTGACTCCGGACATCAGCGAGATGTAACCCGGGACGAGCGGCAGAACGCATGGAGAAAGAAACGAAAGTATTCCCGCTACGAAAGCAATGCCGATTGTGATGTTTTGACTTTCCAAAGTTAAGCTGCGACTCCTGAACGTTTAGTCATTTGAGTATAAGGTCAATGCCGGTCACCAGGTTAATTGCTACTGGCAGTTTCAACCGACAATATCTTTAGGTCCGAAGGACCGTCCCCGTCCGTAAGGGCGGGGGAACTCATCCTGGAATAGCCTGAGGTCCGGCACAAAGGTGGTCCACCTTCGGTGCTCGGTCAAGTAAAGGGAACATCTCCCCGCCCTCACGGGACGGGGCTGGTAAAATGCCGGTCCTTCGGACCTGGAAGTCCAAACTGCACTATCAATTCTTCGTAGCAACTCCGCTGGCGTTAACGCCCTTCACATTTCGCGTCTCTGTCTCGGACGCTAACGGTTCGCCCACCACCTTCTCGATCATTTTGCCCAGGGCCGCAATTTCCGCTTCGCTTGCGCCCATCGCGATGAATCGCACGTTCCCGCGACGATCGATCAGGAACGACATGGGGATCGAAAACACGCCGTAGTTATAATCGTTTGCCGAAGAATCAGCGACCACGAACCCGTATGGCAGACGGTTTTGTTTTTTGAACGTGCGCAGGTAAGCCAACTCTTCCCCGGGAGTGGCGCGACGGCCGTCGATATCGCCGGAGTAGTTTGTGACACCGAGTATTACCAGTCCCTTATCTTTAAAGCTCTCGTGCCAACGCTGCAGTTTGGGAAAGGTGTAACGACAAGGCCCACACCAGGGCGCCCAAAAGTCGAGTAACACAACCTGGCCGTGCAGGTCTGACAACTTGACCGGCGCTTGATCGATCCACTGAGTAGCGACGAGCTCCGGAAGAGCAACCGCGATAGCAGGCGCCGCTTCATTAAAAATTCCGCGCGGATCGATCGAGCGGTCCAGTCCTGCGAGTCGAATATTTGCGAGCCGCAAAAGACTTCCGGAGGGAATCGTAAGTGCCATACGACGCAGCTCGGTGACGACCGCGAGTGCATCGTCCTTCCGGTTCAAATTAATGTAAGCCTCTGACAGGAACGACACGGCCTTGAACAGCATATCGTCGCGCCGAAAGGGATTGCCGGATTTCGCGGAGGTTATCACCTTCGCAACCTTAAGCATCTCCTGCGCATGCATTGCCATACGCTCGTAGTTTTTGGTTTTCTTGAGCGCCTCGGCGATCAGCGTCTCCATTCCAAACCACTCCGGTAAATTCTGCGGCTCGTTTTGCGCGTAAGCCTCAACGGTATGCTCGGCTTCGGGAATCAAATCTTTCCGGGTCGTGTAGAGGACTACGACCGCGCGCGCGAGCTGCGGATTTTCGCCGCGAAGCTCAGGCGAGGCCAGATAGCGGCGCATTGCCGCGAGAGCAGCATCCCCATTTGCGGCGGTGTGATGAAGCATGCCGAGGTAATAATAATCTTCGTCCTTTAACGACTTTCGCGCTTCGAGGACAGCGGCATACTTTGCGGCCAGATCTTTCTGCTCCTGTTTTGTAGTCGCTTCGAGTTTCTGATTGTAAGGAACTTTCTGTTTGTTGAATTCCGCATACGCCCTCGCTACATAAGACTGTGCCTCTTCAAAGAGAACCTTCGCCGGTCGTTTCTCGACCGCGGCAGTGGCTTCTTTTTTTGACGATGCGGGTTGGACCTTCTGGGCCAAGGCGTCAGGCGCGGACATCGCCAGGAGAAGCAAAACTGCCAGCAGCAAAAACTTTTGTTGGTGAAACTTCATCAAGTGAATTCAAAAAACTCGGATCAAGTGCTCAACTCTTTGGAGTGCAGCGACCTGTCGCCGCTTTGGTCTGCGACGGCTTGACGTCGCATCTTTCAACCTGCATAGGAAAGCCACTGGCCGCGACAGGCCAAAGCGCTGACAGGTCAGCGCACTCCAAATAAATATCTTCAGCTTACGGTTACCAGGCCAAATCGATCCGGTGAAAAAATACCCAGCGCCGCCGGGAACACCTTATCCACAATCGCGCCGGCGATTAGTTCGCCGGTTATCGGCGCCAGCAAAATGCCGTTGCGGTAATGCCCGGTCGCGTAGAACAGACCTGCAATTTCAGCACAAGGACCGAGCACTGGCAAAGTGTCGGCGGCACGTGGCCGCAAGCCGGCCCAGGAATCAGTCAACGGTAAGGCTGCAATCCGTGGTGATATTTCCATTGCCGTCGACAGTATGGAATGAACTCCTGAGGCCGTTACGCGTTTTTCAAAACCCACGTGCTCCGTAGTTGATCCGGCCAGCAGCCGCCCATCCCGGCGTGGGACGATGTATCCACGCGCACTATAAATAACATGTCTGGCGATCTGCGGGTTCGCTTCAAAGCAGAGCATCTGGCCGCGAACCGGTTTGATGCGAAGATTCGGCAGCGCTTTGTCCGCGGCGCCAATAAGCGAACTCCAGGCGCCGCCGGCGATTACCACAGAGTCGCTGGCAATAAATCCGCGCGAAGTCTCAATGCCGGTAATTCGATCGCGCTCAATTCTAAGGGAAGTAACTGCCGTTCCCGTTTCCATGCGAACGCCGAGCCGTTCGTTTGCAGAAGCAAGGGCACTAATTAAACGCCGGTTTTCCACTTGAGTATCGAGGGGAAACTTCAGGGCAGCGCGCACGTCCTCATTGATCGACGGCTCAAGCTGCCTCGCCGAAATAGCGTTTAGCTTTTCTATTGGAAGTCCGGCTCTGGTCTGCCACTCGTATCGTTTTTCAAGTTCGTCCGCGTCGTGCTCAGTGAAAGCGAGGTAGAGTGTTCCGGTGGTTTCGAGTTCAATGTCGATCCCGGTTTCTTCCAACAGCGCCGCAGCAAATTCCGGATACAGATCGCGACTCTGGCAAGTGAGGTAAAAAAATTCGTGCGCGCGATTCGCTTCTGCCTGCGGCGCGAGCATGCCGGCGGCAGCCGAAGACGATTCAGCTCCCAAGCTGTTGCGCTCGACCAGCAGCACGTCGCGAACTCCACGCAAGGCAAGCGCGCGCGCGATGGCCAGACCGATAACACCGCCACCCATAATCGCGACCTGTGCAGTTTCGCTTGTTTGAAACATTCGCTATTAGTTCGTGATCAGTTGTCAGTTGTCAGTTGTAATCGTTATGCTGTCCGCAAGGTTTTTGTTGCCGATTCTTGATGGAAAACAACGGTGGGGAGGTTGCTAAACGCTACTGACCACTGACTACTGACCACTGCCAAATTCATTATGAAACATCGTATCACACTGATTCCTGGCGATGGCATCGGCCCCGAGATCGCCGCAAACGTTGTGCGCATCATTGAAGCTTCAGGCGTAGAGATTGAATGGGAAACTCACTACGCCGGCGCGCAGGCGCTGGAAAAGTTTGGCGAAACTCTGCCGCAGGCGCTGCTGGATTCGATCACGCGAAACAAGGTGGCGCTCAAGGGCCCGGTCACCACGCCGATCGGCAAAGGCTTCACCTCCGTCAACGTAGGCTTGCGCAAAGCCCTCGATTTGTACGCGAACCTGCGGCCCATCCGTGCCCTGCCGGGTGTGCCCTGCCGCTATCCGGAACTCAATCTGGTTATCGTTCGCGAGAACACGGAAAGTTTGTATGCGGGACTGGAGCACGTTGTGGTTCCCGGCGTGGTGGAGAGCTTGAAGATCATTACCGAGAAAGCTTCCACGCGCATTGCGCGCTTTGCCTTCGAGTATTCGCGGCGCGAGGGCCGCAAGAAAATAACCTGCGGCCATAAAGCAAACATCATGAAACTTTCCGACGGACTCTTTCTCGATTGCTTTCGGAAAGTGGCGACGGAATATCCTGAGATCGAGGCTGACGATAAGATCATCGACAACGCCTGCATGCAGTTGGTGATGCGGCCGGAACAGTTTGACGTGATGCTGTTGGAAAATCTTTACGGCGATATCGTCTCGGACCTGTGCGCGGGATTGATTGGCGGTTTAGGTTTAGTGCCGGGCGCGAACATCGGCGAGAAGGGCGCGATGTTTGAAGCGGTGCACGGCTCGGCGCCTGACATTGCGGGACAGGGAATCGCAAACCCGACCGCGTTGCTGCAATCAGGGATTCTGATGCTGCGCCATCTTGGCGAGCGCGAAGCAGCCGATCGAACAGAGAACGCCATGCTCAAAGTTTTCGAAGAAGGCACGGTGCGCACGAAAGACATTGGCGGTACCGCGAAGACGGCTGAGTTTGCCGATGCGATTATTCAGAAGATGAAGTGAACGAAAGATGTAAGATGACAAGCCAGTCGTGACACTGACGCCAGGCCACCCGCCGAAAGTACCAATGAATCTACAAACGGTAATACTGGAGCAGTTTACTTGGACATTCGATCGTGAATACCGACATAGCTGACTGGATGTTGGAATGACGAGCCTAGCTATAAACATCACGCGCCTACAACGCTCAGATTCTATTACCGGCTGATCCCGCCACCCTCCAGCGCCGTATAAACATCCGGTGAAAACAATCCCAGCCACGGATCGGTCGGTGGCGTCAGGAACAACTCGGCGTAGACTTTCCGGTTTAGCTTATCAACATCGTTGCGGCTGGGATCGGTAAGCAACCAGGCGTAGAGCTTCGTGTGCAACAAGTATTCGTTGCGCACTGTATCGAGGGCGATGTTCCGCTCCAGTTTTTGTATGAGTGCCCTCAACGTCTTCTCGGCCGAGGCCCCTCCCTCCACCGTCAACGCCTTTTGAGTTTGTCGTTGAATCAATCCGATGCTGCGTGCGTCCAACTGCGCATCGGCAAGATGCAGCAGGGCGATCTTGTTCCAGGCCTGCTCGTCCGTGATTGTGCCCAGCGCTTTCGAGCCGGTGGTCATTGCTTGCAAGAGACTCAACTCGGTGATGCTCTTGGTCATGGCAAGCGCAGCGATCTCGATAGCCTGAGGCGCCCCATTGCCATCGCGTATTACGACGAAACCCTCGGGCGCCTTCCCGCCAATCTTCTCCGTGTCCGCCAGCCAGGCGAGATTAATTGCACTAAGGCGAACGCTCGGGTAGGTCCGCATGAACGAAATAAATTTGCCTCCACCCGCTGCGGCCGACGCCTTAAAGCCTGCTTCGTTCTGGCCCAGCGCGCGCAGGAAAGCTGCTGGCCCATATAAGCCCGGCAGCGCATCCAGCGGCCACCCGTCGGGATCGAGAATGTAGTGAATGCTGTTGCCCGTTAAAGTTCGCTCGAGTTTTCGTCCGTCGCCAAAGTCGATCGTTACTCTCGGCGCCGGCCGCTCCGACTGCCAGTGAAGAATGAATCGCTCACGAAGCAGCTTCGAAACTTCCGCATTCGAATAAAGGATGGTGCGGAAGAAGCGACTGTTTGCGCAACTGTACTCTTCGTTCAATTTTCCCAACAAGCGCAAAGAGAGAATTGGTTTACCCGCGGCGCGAGCTGCGGCTTTGGCCTTAGCGAAATCCGTGTACCAGTAAAGCCCGGAGAGATAACTGTCCTTCTGTTGGCTAACCGCATCGAGCGCTGCGCTCAGCCGTTTCCATTCCGGCGTTACGGCGAGCGTCGGGTTTGAGACCTGCTCGTTAATCTCTTTCGCGTAAACCTGAAAGAGGACCTTCAGACCTGCTGGTCCCTGCGCGCGGAGTTCGGCAAGGGCCGGCGCGGATTCAGCCGAATTTTCTGAGACGGCATTCAACGCAGGGGTTCCCGAATTGGCCCTGGCGTTGGCATTGAGATTTAGGGCGAACACGAGCAGCAGAAGGAACGAAACGATGGGGTTGGCAAACTTGGACCGCATGTGAACCTCCAGGAGAGATCTGAATGAACCAGGAAAGTGGGGAGTGTTGGTTGGAATCGGCAAACCTGGACAGGGTTGTATAACTCCGAGAACGCGAAAGAACTGTCCGCAGATTACACAGATTACGCAGATTGAGTAAAAACAAGCAGAGTTAGGAAAGGCGTAGGGCGACATGGTTCGGTCAAGGTAAACTTTCCTGGCTCATTTTTATCTGTGTAATCTGCGTAATCTGCGGATATCTCTCGACGGTTTTCTACTCGATCGTGAAAGCAGCTTCCTGCGCAGCGTTTGTCTTAGCGCTCCGATCCGTGACGGTGACGCGCAAAAGATAATGACCTTTGGGCAATGAAGCGAGATTAAACTCACCGGCATAAGGTATGCGAGCCTGGTCTTCGACACCCTTCGTCTCGATAGCCAGCGCGGGAGTTGAAACCACCGCCCGGTTATCATGAAAAAGCTCGACTCGAACTTCCAGTTGCGGAGACTGACCAGCCCGTGCGCGAGCGGCGTTATAAACGAAAGTCAAAAACCGCAGGCGTGAACCCTGCACGAATCGCTTATCGATCTTCAACTGGGCTTTTTGAAACTCAACCGCGTCGCTCGTCTTGGCGGCGCTCGTTATGTCTCGTTCACCCATCAATAAACTGCTGAGTGAAAGACGGCCTGAGGTGAGGTCGGGAAGTCGCACCCATTGGTTCGCCGCTCCGGTCGAGCCGTTTGCATCTCTGGCTGCGATCCGCACTTGATACAAGCCGGGCTTTAACTCGATTTGATTCAGGTAGGTTATGTGTTCGCCTTCACCCGCGTTTTTGTCTGGCTTCAAAGTTTCTACAAAGCTGCCCGCTACTTTCCCTGAGTCGTTGTAGACGATCCCACCTATGTCGACCGAGCCCGGCAGGCCGCTGCGCGACTCGACATTCGCGTTCTCGACCTGCATCAGGATAGACAAACTACCGCCGCGATTTGGCACGTCAAGATAGTTAGCGGTCAGCGACGTTGTTAGTCTGCGGTCGCTCGGGTTCCCTTTTATCGCCGCGGCCAACGCCGCGAGTGGAAAACCTTCTGACATCTGAGGGCTCACTGCGGCGGCGCGAACCAGCGGTACGGTCTTCTCGTCGTTAAAGAAACCTCGCTGGACCAGCACCGAAAGTTCTGAGCGGCCTTTGACGCTGACTTCAATGCGCTGGAATTCTTTGCCCGGCGCAGCTTCTGTCTCCGGTCGCCACGCCAGCAGGTAATAATCGTTCGACTCCTGCAGTACGCGTTTTACGCTGCGATTGAGATCGTTCGCGTTGAGTAGTGCTTTTCCACCGGTATCGGCGGCCAGCTCCGTCAATGGATCCTGTGCCGCGATATCTTCTCCCAAAACTCTTCCCGTGCCTGTTCCGGAGATCAACATGGCGTCGGAACTCGCGTCGGGGAACGAAGTGTTTAGTCCGCTGGCTTGAATCGTGTACATCACTGCTCCCGATCGCACCGCGGCATCAGCCACGCGCTGCAAACGGTAACGCACATCCGGTCTTTGATTGTTTACAATGAAGCCGTCCGAGACGAAGACAAAAAGCTTGCGACCCGGCACCTGTGCCGATGAGCGCACTGCGCTATCTAGTGCAGCCAGTGTCTGGATATTCACGGCGTCCGAGAGTTTGATGATTCTGCCGGCGCGAGATCTGGTCATCCGCTCCGCAGTTTCGCGCGCCAACTGCGGATTGCGCCGGTAGAGTGGCGCCAGGAAATCGCTCAACAAAACGTCCGCAAAATACTTCAGCACTTCGGAATCGTTTCGCTCGACGGCCAGCGCCTGGTAGACCGACATTTTCGGTCGTTCGGAATCCATGAGATTTAGCGGCTTGTACTTCACCCGCTCCACCGCCGCGCGCAGCACTTCTTTAGCGCCGGTCACCTGCTGCAGAAAACCAATCTGACCGCTGGCGGAAGCGATGACGGCCTGATCGTTCGCTCCCATTTCCTGTTCGATGTAGTTGGAAAGCATCCGGCGCGCCCGTGTGATGCTCTCGGAAGAGAGATGCAGGTCGTCAACGAAAAATAAGACGGTGCGCGTGGCATCGGTGGGCCGGGCGATCGGAAGACGCGTGTTGTCAGGTGGTCCAGCCGCTTTCACCGATTCGCCGGCAACGCCATTGATGACTCGATCAAAGAATAGGATGGGGTAGGGCTTGCCATCAATGCGCAGCTCGAAATCCTCGGCGCGCAGGTTGTCGATAAATTTGCCGCGCTTATCAAAAACGGCGACGCTCGTCTGGACCAGATCGGTGCGGATACGCACGACGTCGTCAGAGGGTTCCTGGGATTGCTCGTCAAGCTTTCGTTCGAGCTGAGAACTCGCGGGCTTTTGTTTCTGAGCAAGCGTGGAGTTGGCAGGATAACCAACGATGAGGAAAAGTAAGGCAAGCATTACCAGGCGCAAATGCTGCCCGACACCAGCGCCTTTAAAAACAGTTTCGAGCATTTAGATTACTTCCAGACGTCTTTCGTATTTAGTTTCTGATGAGAACACAGCGTGCAGAGTTTTCTCAAGCTGCAGTAGGACAGGCATTCCTGCCTGTCCCGGGTTGGTGGAATCATTGGTTGAATCAACCCAAAGCGAACGGAGAGGAAATTTTCCATACGCGGATTCAAGTTGGAAGTGCAACAGATCGTTGTTTGTCGCTTTGCCCCAGCGGGGCGAGATGTTTATAGCTTGGCGGTCTTTATTTACTCCGGCGCTCCGTGGGAGCGCAACCGCTACTGCACGCCCGAGCGAAGGTTT
>DASYMB010000012.1:0-9374 GCA_036009285.1 Pyrinomonadaceae bacterium
TCCTTCGCACCAGAAGATCGAAAAGATTTACTTGCCGCAGAAAACCAAGCAGACGCAGTTGCTCGGAAATGGTGATGCTAAGGCGGGAGCAGTTGAGCTGGCGCAGAAGCTACACACAGAAGCGCGTGTGATTTGAGCGGCCGACACTCGGGCACCTTCGCAATATTTCTCACGGGAGGTTACGTATGGATGTCGGAATCTGGGTAGCGATTATCGCAGCCGTGGGTTCGATAGTTGTGGTTCTCATTCAGAAGTACGTGAAAGATCGTACCTCAGCAACGGCTGCGCGTACCACCGCGGCTGCGCTCAATAAAGTGGTGGCGGAAATCGATAAACCCGCTTCCGACCAGGTGATTGGAAGAACTATCCGCTGCTCCGGATGGGCCCGGGATGTGTCTGAACGTCACCATCTTTGGCTGGCGGTTGAGGCTGGTGGCTTCACCTGGTTCAAGGAGGACGAGATTTTCGTAGACGAGAATAGTACCTGGGAAGCAATGATTTTTGAGGACGGCGCGACGGCAGAGTTTGCGGTCTCGCTTTATGTAGCAAATGATGACGCCCACCAAAAGATTCTGGACTGGTTTCGGACCGGAATTAATACTGGTGGACAATATCCTGAGCTGCAAAGATTGCCAGGAACGCGCCGAATTGCCCGCGTCGATCGGCTGCGACTTGCTTGATTACGGCAAGGCGATATCGCGAACAGACGGGAATAAATATTAACCATGAGCGAAGGTATCCTCGTTTTCATAGAACACCGCGAGGGAGTTCTTAACAAGACCTCACTTGAGGCGCTCGCCGCCGCGCAGAGTCTCGGGAGCCAACTTCAGCAACCGATCAGCGGGGTAATCCTTGGGTCGGATATAAGCGCTTTGGCGCAGGAGATCGCGAGTTATGATCTAGCCAGGCTAGCGACCGCCATTAATACCAAGCTGGCTGAATATACTTCAGATGGATACACCGATGCGATGGAACGTGTTGTCCGGCAACTCGATCCGCAGTTAGTCGTGATGCCGCACACCTATCTCGTGCGCGACTTCGCGCCGAAGTTGGCAGCGCGTTTTGGCAAGTCTCTGATTAGTGATTGTATTCGCGCCGAGGCGTCAGGCGGCTCGATCACGTTCACGCGACGCATCTTCCTTGGCAAGCTCGATGCGGATGTAGTTTCAGATGGTGCCGCGCCCGTCTTTGCCACGTTTCAATCCGGCGCCTATAGACCGGACCAGGCACGGAAGGGGACCGGTGCTGCCATCGAGGCAATGCCTGTTGAGGTTGGCGAAATTCGCATGACGCCTGAGGCGCCGTTTCAGGAAGTCAAACAAGCTGTCGATCTCAGCAAGGCCGACATCATAGTCGCCGTCGGTCGCGGTATTAAGAGCAAGGACAATCTCGCACTCGCTGAAAGGTTGGCGGAAGTCCTCGGTGGTGACCTCGCCGCGTCGCGTCCCATCTGCGATGCGGAATGGTTGCCGATCGATCGGCAGATCGGATCGTCAGGCCAAACCGTGGCGCCGAAACTTTATGTCGCGCTGGGAATCTCGGGAGCCATTCAGCATCTCGTCGGCATGAAAAACTCAGGCACGATCGTGGCTATCAACAAAGACCCCGAAGCTCCAATCTTTGATATTGCCGACTATGGAATTGTTGGCGATCTGTTTGAGGCGGTTCCGGTACTCACTGAGGAAATCAAGAAGATCAAGGGCCTGACGTAAGAGCATCAGCCGCGGATGCTTGCGGATAAACGCGGATTAATCAAACAGCCACTTTTTTAGTCTCACTGGTTTTCAAGATCCGTATTATCTGCGTTTATCAGCGGCTAATTTCGTATTTTCCACGGTAGTCTGCAGATCCTTCACCAACTCCTCCGACTTCCATTCATTCGCTCGATAGACTTTTACAACTTTGCCATCCGGCCCCACGATCGCGGTGCGTAGCGAATGGATAACCTGCTCCTCGCCCGAAGGAGTGTCGTGGTAATAGCGCAGCCCAAAAAATTGCGCGATACCTTTCACTTCGTCGGCGCTTCCGGAAGCAAACTCCCAGTGGGCAAAATTCTCGTCAGAATATTTACCGGTGTAGGCGGCCCCATAACTGCGCAAAACCTTCGGCGTGTCATAAGCTGGATCGAAGCTGATGCTTAGGAGATGCGTCTTCTGGTAAAGCTCCGGTTGTTTTTGCAACTCCTGATCGATGGCCGCGAAGTTACTGCTCATCAGCGTACACTGATTTGGATCCTGGCAACGCGTGTAAATGAAAGTGAGCAGCAGCGCCTTGCCTTTGTAATCATGAACGCTAATAGTTTTGCCGTCCTGATTGACGAGACGGTAATCGGGAACTTCGTCGCCTGCTTTCGGTTGCCCGGTTTCAGCCGCGGCGTTTGGGGCCGGACCGCTGTCTTCCGTGAGGACGACATCCTCGAGCCATGATTGCGCGCCATCCACTACGAGCGTGGCAGATATCTTATTGCCGGGAGCTGCGATCTCGAATACCCAATCGTCCTTCACCGTGAAGGGCATCGTCATGCCAGGCATGTAATCCTTGATGTCTTCGTGTGCGATCGTCAGCAGGTGCTGTGCTTTGTCAACTTCCACCACCTTGCCCATGAGATCGTAGTGTTTTTCGGTAGGCGATCGAACCCGCTGCGTACGTTTGCAGCTTGCGAAACTAACGATGAAAACTGAAAAAGCGAGTAAAGCTATCAGGAGGGTTTTCTTTGCAGGCATTAGGTTTGTGCACCACTCTGGGTGCCGGTAATTGTAAGGCAAGCCGGCCCGCATTCAAAATTCGCGACGCGTTTCCTTAAGTCTGATGGAAGGAGATCAGTTGCTATGAAAGAGTGCACCAGCCCGCGAAGCAGGTGATGCTCAGGTGAAAACGTATGCTACGATTCGGTTCAATCGAAATTGAGTTTGAGTTCGCCTACAAAGATGTTTATGACCGAAGTGAAACCTCGCGGACGCGCTGAGTTGCTGGATGGCGCGACCGTCGCCGATCAGATCAAAAAAGAAGTTGCGCACGACGTTGCGCAGCTCATGGCAGACTATGAAGTGAAACCCTGCCTCGCTGCGGTTCGCGTCGGAGACGACGCGGCGTCCGCGGTTTATGTGCGAAACAAGATCCGCGCGTGTGAGGAGGTCGGGATAGGCTCCGAGCTTCATGCGTTGCCTGCCACCACCACGGCGATTGAGTTGGTGGATCTGATTGCCTCACTAAACGGCCGCGACGCTGTGGATGGAATTCTGGTGCAGTTGCCGCTGCCCGTTGGAATTGACGAGCCCACAATCATTGAAGCCATCGATCCGAAAAAAGATGTCGATGGTTTTCACCCTGTTAGTATTGGCCGACTGTCGCTGGGCCGTCCGACGTTTGTGCCGTGTACTCCGGCGGGGATAATGGAGCTTTTAAAACAAGCCAGGATTCCAATCGCGGGCGCCAATGCTTGTGTTGTTGGTCGGAGTCAGATTGTAGGACGGCCAATGGCCCAGTTGCTTTTACAAGGCGACGCGACGGTAACGATTTGCCATTCGCGCACGCGGGAGCTGGCGGCAGTGACGCGACAGGCGGACATACTCGTGGTGGCGGTAGGTCGCCCCGGTTTCATCGGCCGCGAGCACATCAAACCCGGGGCCACAGTAATTGATGTGGGCATGAACAAAATTACCGACGAGGCAACTGCGCGAAGGTTATTTGGCGCTGAAGCTGAGAAGAGATTGCGGACGATTGCCGCGCGCGGCTACACCCTCGTCGGCGACGTTAATCCGTCTGAAGCCGATGAAGCGGCGAGCCGGCGCACGCCGGTGCCTGGAGGGGTTGGCCTGCTAACGGTGGCGATGCTGATGCGTAATACGGTGAAGGCTGCTCGGCAACGAAGGGGCCTCGCTTAGTCATAGCGATTGAGGAGCGAACTACCTTTCAACTAAGGAGAACTAAACAAAGATGAAAAGAAATTTTGTTATCGGCGCGGTCATGTTGCTGTTGTCAATCGCGTGTATTACAGCCTCGGCCCAAACCCGGCCGGCCCCCGCAGCGGCAACGCCTGCACCGCAACCCACCGCAAGCGCCAACGTGCCTGACACGAAGATCGCCCTGGTTGATACCGCGATGTTTGGCGATGCCAGGGGTGGAATCAAGCGCTACCTCAACGCAGTGAGTTCCGTTCAACTGCAATTCAAGCCGAAAACTCAAGAGCTCGTCGACCTGCAAACTCGCATGAAGACAATCGCTGACGAGATCACCAGGCTCAACGGAAATTCGGTTGTCGATCCGAAGAGTATCCAGGCCAAACAGGAAGAGGGCGAGCGTTTGCAACGCGACTTCAAGTATAAGAAAGAACAGCTCGACGCTGATTTTGAGAAGCGTTACAACGAAATCGTCGGCCCAGTTTCAGCCGACATTGGCAAAGCGCTGGATCAGTATGCGGGCCAGCACGGCTTAACCATGATCCTCGACATAAGCAAGCTGCTACCGGCCATCCTGACAGCGAACCCGGCCATGGATATCACGACGCCTTTCATCGCCGAATACAACAGCAGGAACCCGTGACCCGTTGACGATCAATGCTGCGTGTTGGCTTAACAGGTTCGATTGCGGTAGGAAAGTCGTTCGTCTCGGGCGTGCTGGCTGAACTTGGCTGCCGCCTACTGGATGCGGACGCGACGGCGCGCGAGGTGGTGGAGCCGGGCTCGGCTGCGTTGCGATCTATTGTAACTGCCTTTGGACCAGACATCCTTCGAGCAGACAGTACTCTCGATCGCGCAAAACTAGGCGCCGTTGTTTTCGCGGACGCGGACCAGCGAGCGCGGTTGAATTCAATCCTGCATCCTTACATCATTGCCCGACAGGATGAGCGTTTGCGTGAGTGGGAGACGACGGATCCAAATGGCATCGCTGTCGTGGATGCCGCTCTAATGATTGAATCAGGCGGGTACAAACGCTTCGACAAGCTGATCGTGGTTCATTGTCGCGACGACGTACAATTGCAGCGCGTAATGGTGCGCAACAATTTGCACAGTGAGGAGGCGCAGAGGCGAATTGCCGCGCAAATGCCACAGGATGAAAAGAAGAAGTTTGCCGATTACCTGATAGATACTTCCGCCGGCTTTGACGCCGCGCGCCAGCGTGCTACGGAGGTGTATGAAGAGCTTCGCGCCGATGGTGAACGCAAAGCAAGCTCAACTGCTTCGATAAGCGAGGTCAGCGAATGATTGTTTACTTTAATAACTGCCGTGGTAAAAATCACGCTGAGTTGTATGGCAAGGATGCTTTTTGCGATTTGTGGGCCACCGACGTACGAGCTACTGACCTCCACCCAGGTCAAACGTGCATAGTTGCGACACGAGCGAAGGATCAGGAGATAACCTTTAGCTGGTTTTCGTTTTCTCGCGAAGAGATTGGGCGATACCAAGGTCGGCTTTGCAGGGTTTTATACAGCGGTCTTTTCAACAGATACGTACTCTAAATCAGAAGCTGCGCGTATCAAAGACTACCGAATGTTCTTGGATAAGAATGGAAACTTCAAGAGACCCGCTGTCATGAAAAGGTAGAGTTTATCGCTAGCGCGCAGGTTCACAGTTGATCAGAGCTTCTAAATATTGTCCAAATGAGGCCGTCGAAAAACATTTTCCGCAAACACAAGACCCTCCGAATGTGCCTGGCCAGCGCCGTGCTCTGCGCGCTGATGTTCAGCCACGCCGGATGTTTCCTCGACGAAAAGATCGAGCCTTATTACGGGCGCGTCGTAATTCCTCCATCTCAGGACTTTCGTTGGAGCGATGGCGGCCTGCCGCAAACCTTCGATCCGGCGTTTGCAGCGGCCCCGCCCGATACTGATTTGGTGAGGGCCATCTTCGAGGGGCTTACAGACTACGACCCGCGCTCGCTAACTCCGGTGCCCGCTGTGGCGACACGCTGGGAACCCTCAAACGGCGGCCGCGTATGGACCTTCTACCTGCGCGATGATGCGCGCTGGTCTAACGGTGAAGCCGTTACCGCTTCAGACTTCGTGCGTTCGTGGCGTCGCACTCTGCGCATCGGAGACCTGGCGCCGCACACGGAACTACTTTCAAACATCGAAGGCGCACGTAGCGAAAATTTCACTAACGCTGGCAATGCGCGAACCTCGAATTCACTTGCAGCGACCTCCGCTACGCCTGAAATCTCGTTGCCGCAAACGGAGCGTCAAACTGCGTCTGAACGAGAAGGCCCAGCTCTTAAGCCGGCGGATCGAGCGCTCACCGGCGCGGTGGATCAACTTGGAGTGGAGGCTGTCTCCGATCGCGTGTTACGTGTTCGCCTGCGACGACCCGATATGAATTTTCCCGCGCTGGTAGCCCATCCTGTCTTTCGTCCCGTGAAACTTAAAGACGAGAGCGCTATCGGCAAGCTGGCGACAAACGAGTTGGTCTCCAACGGAGCGTTCTCGTTGGCGCAAACTGAAAGCGAGCGCGTGCTGTTGCGGCGCGCGAGTTATTATTGGGACAAAGATCAGGTAGCGCTCGAACAGGTGGAGTTCGTGGGTGAGAAAGATGCCGAAGCGGCATTAGCTGCCTATCGATCAGGTGAAGTGGACGCCGTCACCAACGCTGCGTTTGAGCCGTTGGCAATTAAACTTCTAACTCCCTACGAAGACTTTCGTCGCTCGACTTATGGCGCTTTGACTTACTACAGCTTCAACGCTTCGCGCGCGCCCTTCGACGACATTCGCGTGCGCGAAGCTCTGGCCATCGGGATCGATCGCGATCGCATCAGCGCCGACGAAATGGGTGGCGCAACCGAGCCGGCCAAGCGCTTCCTGCCGCAAACAACGCCGAACACGCAGGAGCCGGTAGTCAACAAGTCGGAGGTGGTAGATAAGGAGTATGAGCGCGCACGGGAACTGCTGGCAGAGGCCGGATTCCCGGGCGGCAAGGGTTTCCCGAAAATCCGTCTGCTCATTAATCGTAATGAACAACAGCGCGTCGTGGCCCAGTCGATTGCCGCGATGTGGCGGAGCGTGCTGAACATTGAAACCGAGCTCGTAATCAAGAACTGGGACGACTATGAAGCAGCGATCCGTGCGGGGGACTACGATGTGGTGCGACGCGGAATCGTGATGCAAACAACTGACGAGCTGACAAACATGCGCCTACTCTTCGAGCAAAACGATCAAGGCCCGATTGGAAATGGAAAGCAAGAATCGGCGCCAGGCCCGAACGATCTTAACGGCAAGTCGCCGCTTGCCAGAGAGAAGATTTTGCAAACACCTCAGCCGATCGAGACCGAGGCACAGGCGCTGAAGACCTTGAGCGCGATGCCGATCTATTTCGCGTCGTCGTATTCACTGGTGAAGCCCTACATCTCCGGCTTTGATTCAAATGTGCTGGACGCTCCTTCGTTAAAGACCGTTCGGATCAATACTGGTTGGAAGCAGCCTAATGCTTCAGCCGGCGGAACTCGTTAGCAATGCTCCTGGTCTTTGGAGTGCGGTGACCTGTCACCGCTTTGGGTCGGCTGCGGCCTGTCACAGCCTTGGTAGGCTGAATTCGTTGGCGGAAGCGGCATCAACTCGCCGCGGGCAAAAGCGGTGACAGGCCACCGCACTCCAAAGAGATGCGAGTGGTTTCAGTGAACCGGTGCTCATTTAAGTATCTTGCTCAATTAATTCTCACGTGTTAAGTTCCGTCTGCGCGAAGTAGAGTTTTTCCAGCACCCTGATGGCTAAAGTCTACCTAAAACAATTGATCGCGGCCCTCGCGATCGCCTCGTTTCTGTTCGGCGCGATTTCCTGCCGGGTGGTGGCGACGCCAGGTGAGTTCTACGGCAGCACCGCACCACCCAAACTCAACATCTTCCGTTATGTGAATGGCGACGAGCCGGAGTCGTTAGATCCTCCGGTCAGTTCCGGGCAGCCGGAAGCGCGAATCTACATGGCGCTCTATCAGGGGTTAGTCGAATACGATCCCAAGACGCTTGGTGCGACTCCAGCCCTGGCCGAGCGCTGGGACGTCAATAACGATTCCTCGGAATTCGTTTTTCACATGCGTCGCAATGCTCGCTGGTCGAATGGCGATCCGATTAATGCCCACGATTTTGTCTACAGCATTCGTCGCGGGCTTTCGCCGGAGCTGGCGTCGAAGAACGCCTACCTCGCTTACTACATAACCTACGCCCAGGCCTATAACGACAAGGCGGTCTTTGCGTGGGATCCTAACGCGAAACAGTTTGTGTTGGAAAAGGATGTTGCTGACAACGCCGAGCCGGCCAACGTCGCGCTCAGTCAAAAGCCGCTCGGGTCTGGCGAGTCGGAGTATCGACCCACGGCGGAAGAGCCGAAGCCCGACGCGGACACGCCGTTTCATAAGTTCATGCATTCGCCTCCGCGACTGACTTTGCCGGGCGATAAAGCTGCTCGCGATAAGTTGTTGGCCGCCAATCCGAAACTGCAGGCTGCCTTGCAGGGCAAAACATTTGTGGAGGTCAAGGGTGAGGACATTGGCGTCGAGGCGGTAGACGACTACACAGTTCGCATCTCGCTCTCCCAACCCGCGGCGTACTTCCTGGGGTTAATTGCGCATCAACTATTTCGCCTGACGCCGCGCAAAGTAATCGAGCAATACGGCGACGCGTGGACCGACCCCGCGCATATCGTTACTTGCGGCCCATTCAAACTAAAAGCGTGGCTGCCTTACAACGAACTGGTGGTCGAACGCGATTCGATGTATTGGGATGCGGCCAACGTTCATCTCGATGAGATCCACTTCTTCGTCTCCACTGATAATCCAACCAGTCTCAATCTCTACAAGGTCGGCGCCGCCGATGCCGTCCTCAATCACGCTGTACCCAATGCGTGGCTGGACGTTGTTCGACCCAAGAAGGACTACATGGATGGAGCGGAGGCGGCCATAGCCTACCTCACGATGAATACCACGAAGCCGCCGATGGATGACGTTCGCGTCCGCCGCGCGTTTAATTTATCGATCGATAAGGTGAACTATTCCAAATCCCGCCGCATTACCAAGCCGTTGTCGGCGTTCACGCCGGAGGGAATATTTGTCGGGTACCCGCAGCCAAAAGGCGAGAGTTTCGATCCCGAGCTCGGGAGGAAGCTGCTGGGCGAAGCCGGCTTTCCGGTAACGAAGAAAGGCGACGGTTTTGAATGCAGGAGTTTTCCGGTCGCGCAGGTCGAGTATATTTTCAATACTAATTCTGCCAACAAAGCAATGGCGGAATTCATGCAGGCGCAGTGGAAACAGAACCTGGGAATTACGGTGCCGCTCAGGAGCATGGAATTCAAAACGTATATGAACGCGCGCACAAAATTGGAGTATAGCGGATTCGCAGTTGGTCTTTGGAGCGCCGATTATATGGATCCATTTACGTTCCTCGGCATCTTCACA
>DASYMB010000013.1:0-5763 GCA_036009285.1 Pyrinomonadaceae bacterium
CCAGCCAACCCTCGGACTCGAGTTTCTTCCGGAAAAGATGCTCAAGGTTTTGCCGACTCCAGGTTCGCCAAACGAAACTACTTTCGAAAGCGAGATGATCGCGACCAAGCGCCGTCTGATCGTGAGCGCACTCGAAGCTGAAGGCGGAAACAAAGTGGCGGCGGCGAAACGACTGGCGATCAGCCGGTCATATTTGCATCGGTTGATTAGTGAGTTTGGTCTGTGAAAAGGGCAGGCGGCAGGAGCAGTCAGCAGGATCGTCGAACACAAATTCTCTTGTATCGAGCTTGAATGGCCATCTTAGGCATGGGTTTGATCTTCTTCTTCTTCTTGCCCTTATCATCTCTCTAACTCGAAATCCACCCGCTAATTCGAAGAACAGATTAAGTAATTAAAGACACTTTTCCAATATTCTGATGCCTGTGATCTCTACATTTTTTGGGATTGTGATTCGAATGTAATTCGCCGATTATCCACCTCCTCATTTCCACGTGGAGTACAGGGGACAGAAAGCAACGTTTGGGTTTAGCGGTGAATTATTGACGGGAAGCATCTCTTCGAGGCGAGCGCGAACGTGGATTCGCGAGTGGGCCTTGCTCCATCGATTCGAGCTTATGCTAAACTGGAAAAACATTGAACAAGGACAACCTTTGAACAGAATTGAGCCGCTAAATTGAGAGCAACGATTAAGTACCTACCGGAGATTAATCGAGCCAAGCGAACGGCTTTGTCATATTTCTGCGCTTCAACGACGGCACAGAAAAGCACATTGATATTTCTCAGTGGTTCAAGGGTCCTGTATTCAAGCCGCTAAAAGATCCGAAGTTCTTTGCAAAGTTCTTCCTCGATGGTGGGACGCTAGCTTGGCCGAATGGAGTGGATATAGCGCCTGAAGCCCTCTATGAAGCTGTTGATGTAAGAACCACGATCAAGAAAAAAGCGAAACGCTTCACTCAAAGAACCCACCCAAATTCTAAATAGCCCGAAACTCTCTTACTGCCCGCTCCTTCGAAGCGGCAGTCTAGACGTTGCTTCAAAAAGGAACGTCGGCCCCCTCGTTATTTGCCAAGTCAACCAACAAAATAATTTGTGAGACCGCCACTGCTAGAACGTATTCTGCGGCCGCTTGGATGCCGTTCCTCCGGTCGCTTCGCCATGCGCTACACCTTCGCCGGCGCTCCGGAAGCCGTATAAACCCTGGAAGGTCTGTGCCACAGCTTTCGGTAGCTTGCCCGGCCCGGCTCCAGAAATAGCTTTGATAATATCGCTCAGAGTCTTGGCCGCAGGAATCTTGAATAAAGCACGGGCGGTGGCTTCAACAGCACAGACCGCTTCCACTCTTTACGACCTCTCAAACTGACAATTTATCTAATAAAACTCACTGTCCCGGCGCCGTCGTCGATCCTTTCTCAGTCGGTGGGCCAACCTTCACGATCCAGATGCCGCTATGGACGTCGTTGAAATAGATCAATCCGTTGTGGGGCTGCGCGCCCCAGGTGAACGGCAGGTTTGGACGAAAGCCCTGTGGGTCACCGGCCCACAGCCGACCAATCTCGCGACCCTGCCGGTAAAGATCTCCGCGCAGTTCTCCTGACACATCGACGATGCGCCCGCCGCCGTTGTAGTAGCCCATGTACATCATGTCGTTATCGACCCACATGTTGTGCGCGCCCGCTTCAGGCACGGGATACTCCGCGACCTTGCGTGGATTAGTGATGTCGGTAACATCCAATACGTGCACGATGCCGCGCACCGGAATGCGCTTGCGATCATGGATGTCGAAAATCGGCGGAAACACTTCGTCGCCAACGAACAGGTAATTCTGGTAACGAAAAACTGAGTGGGTACCGGCAAGCCAGCCATTGCCGTAGAGTTCATGATGATTAAATCGAAACTGACTGACGAACTGCGGATGTTCCGGGCTGCCTCCCTTGATGCCTTTGCCGACATCCAGTATCACCAGCCCGTCGCGCCAATAGGCGAGATAAACCAGGCCATCTTTCACTTGCAAGTCATGCAGGTAACGACCGCCCATTTCCCGATCCCCGCCGGCGGTGACAATCGGCGTTGCCACCTCACTGGGCACTTCCCATCGCGCCACTTCTTTCGGATGCTTCACATCCGCGAAATCAATCACCCGCATTGAACCCGTCGCATCGTCGGTCAGGTAAACATAGTGGCCGTCAACAAACGCACTATGAACGCCGCCGGTGACCGTTTCGGTATATTCCGAAATTGGCTTCGGGTGCGCGGGATCGGAAGTGTCGAAAAAAGCAATACCGTTCTTGCGGTTCGAAGCGCCTTCGCGCGAGATCACAAGAATGCGTCCGTCTGCCGTGGTGCTGACGTCGTTGATCAGACGTGCGTCGACCTTGATCGAGTCGGTCTGTTTCGGCTGCCGCGGATCGGAGATATCGTAAACGAGCAGTTTGTCTGAGATGGTTGAAAGATAGGCGTAGTTTCCGACGATCCACTGTTCGGCCGCTTCAAAATCCTTTATGGGCGCACGACCAATAACCTCGAGGGCGCGTTCCGCATTGCGAGGAGCAACGTTGATCGAGGCAATCGCTTCCTGTGTTCCGCTCGCGGCGGTGATTACGTAAGAGCCGGGAAGCTCCGCCACAAAACCGCCATCCGAATCGATCGTCGCGGCGAGACCGGTCACCGTCCAGCGCACCGCGGTGTTGTCTGCCTGGCCGCTTCGTGCATGAACGTTGAAACGTACAACGTCGCCCGTGCGCGCAGTCGTTGACCTCGGATCGATTGATAGACCACTGAGATTGCTACTGACTACGGTCAGGCTTACGCTGCCACTGCCGCTTCCGGAATTCGCACTGATCATTGCCTTTCCCGGAGCCAGGGCGGTTACCACGCCGGCTGCATCCACCGCAGCGACCTCAGGCATGCTGGAAGTCCACGTTATTGAAACGTCGCTGCGTGGATTTCCTTCAGAGCTGCGAGCAGTCGCCGACAGCCTTGCAGACGAACCAACTACAAGCGAGGTTTTGAGTGGTTCAATATCAACTCGCGTCACTGGTCCGGGTTTGACCATCACCCGCGTTAATACAGTCCTTCCGCCCACGATTGCACCTACGAGCACTTCACCAGGACTAAAAAAGGAAACGGTGCCCGACTCGTCCACGCCCGCCAGATCGAATGGCGCCGCAAACCATGCGGACGCGGGCGCAGTGGTTTTGTTTCCGGCGGCGTCTTTAACAGTCGCCGCGAATTTCACTTTTTGGCCCACCGAGATTTCCTGGGTGGCGGGGGCGATCTCAAAGACCCTTGCTGAGGCAGGCTCCTGGGCCATGGAATTCGCCGTGAGCATTGTGATCAGAACTGCTAAGCATAAAACGGCGAGCAAACTGCGGCGGCTAGGCATCATGATTCTCCTGGATGAACTCTTCTCGGAAAGAATGAAATGGATTGCGACACAGCAAACGAGATGAACTGCGAATCTGAATATTAGTCAGTGACCACGCATGACGCAAGCGGATGTGAATCAGTGTTGAATAACTTGGATTTCCGCACCAGTGAACTCGGGTTCGACGGCCTAACCGGAGCCCGCGGTCCCAGTAAGAGCGGGGCCAGTTGAATCCTGGAATTGCTACCTCACTTGAATCACAGTTGCGCTTAGGCCATGATCTAATCGCAAGCACGAGATTATTTATGGCCAACATCCAACAGCGCCTGTCAGAAAATGTGCCCGGAGATTTCTTTGTCGACTCAAGTTGCATCGATTGCGACACGTGTAGCCAAATCGCTCCGGCAGTGTTCCGCGATCACGGCGAGCAGTGCAGCGTTTACCGTCAACCCGAAGGCGAAGCGGAGACGCGCCTCGCGCTGATGGCGCTCGTCGCCTGTCCCACCGGCTCGATCGGAACAACCGAGCACCACGATGCGCGCATCGGCATCGACGCTTTTCCAACGCTCGTCGCTGAGAATGTTTACTTCTGTGGTTTTACCTCCGAGTCGAGTTTCGGCGCCTGGAGTTATTTGATAGTTCGTCCGGAAAGCGAGGGCGGCAACCTGCTCATAGATTCGCCTCGGTTTGCCACGCAGCTTGTGAAACGAATTGAGAAGCTTGGCGGCGTCAGGCAAATGCTCTTAACGCACCGGGACGACGTCGCCGACCACGAGCTGTTCAGAAAGAAGTTTGGCTGCGAGCGGATAATGCACGCGGACGATGGCGCTAAGAGGATCGGTGTCGAGCGAATCATCGAAGGCGAGGCGGCAATCCACCTAGACGACGAGTTGCTTGTCATTCCCACGCCCGGCCATACTCGCGGCCACGTCGTTTTTCTGTATCGGAACAAATTCCTTTTCACCGGCGATCATTTGGCGTGGTCACCTGGCCGGCAAACTTTGACGGCCTTCCCGAGCGTCGCGTGGTATTCATGGGCCAGGCAGATCGAGTCGATGACAAAACTGACGAACTACGAATTCGAGTGGGTGTTGCCTGGCCACGGTTCACTGCATCACGACACAAAGCAAAACATGCGCTATCATCTCCAATCCTGCATCGCCTGGATGAAAACTCGTGGCTAGTCTTGTCCCCAGCAGAAGCCCGCGCGTTAGCAAGGGACTAAGGACTATTGGCTGCAACGACGCAAGCAAGCCTTGTGATGTTCGGCTAATTGCAAGCAGTTTGCCCGGTTCAAGACTCCGTAAGCGAGCCCTCCCTGGTGGTCGGGCTTCTGCTTGGAACTGATAAATCCCCGACTCGAAGAATGAGGTGAATGATGACTAGAAACACGAAGATTGCGCTCGGTTGTGGTGGTGCCGGCTGCCTTGGATTGATTCTGCTGGTGATTGTTTGCGCAGTTCTCATTGTTGCCGGCGTTATTAAGGCCCCCGGTATTTACAGCCCCAGCAGCAACTACAACTATAATTCCAACAGGAACTCAAATTACAACTACAACGCGAATTCAAACACCAATGACAACGTGAATTCGAATTCAGATTCATCAAGCTCTTCTTCGTCCATGTCCGACGACGACAAGCACAAGCTTCTTCAGGCCGCGGGAATGGCAAACGATACCGAACTGCTGCAGAAGGTTTTGCGTAAGCTCGGATTCATCACCGATAGAGGCGTATCCGACGACTACGCGCAGTTCATAAAAGATCACGCGAACTGGGGCGCACGAAACCTTGCGTTTATTAACTCCATGCGAAAGCCGGAAGCAGCGCGGGATTATGTGAACGCGCACCTTAACGATTAGCAGCACTACAAGTGGACTTTAGATTTTGCCTCCCGAGAAATGTCTGCGCGCGCGAGCCTGCGGGGGTACCTAATTGTAAAGCAAACTGTTAGTTTGCGATGAGTGAATGGCATTCAACGCTCGCGCAAACTAACAGTTCGCCTTACAAAAACTAAACCAGGGCACGCTGCGGCGCCGACGCCAGCGCGGCCGACAGCGCCAGCTAACTACATTTTCAAAGAAGGGTGCGCGTGCGGTTTCGCGTGCCTTTTGTTATGTTTGACAATCGAACTTTGTACTTGGAACTTGGTACTTCGTCCCCCTGGATCCTAAGTATCCGTTTTGCCGAAGTACAAAGGACAAAGTACAAAGCACAAGCTTCTTAATGAATCCTGAACGCATCCGCAATTTTTCCATCATCGCGCACATCGATCACGGCAAATCGACGCTGGCCGACCGCCTGATCCAGACCACCGGCGGCCTGGAGGCGCGTGAGATGAAGGAACAGGTGCTGGATTCGATGGATATCGAGCGCGAGCGCGGCATCACCATCAAGGCGCAG
>DASYMB010000014.1:0-6197 GCA_036009285.1 Pyrinomonadaceae bacterium
ACAGCCCGGCGGGAGAATCCGCGGAATGTTGTCCGTCAGCCCGCCGCCTGTGATATGCGCGAGCCCTTTGATCATTCCCGAGTCAAGTAGTCCCTCGAGCGGTTTCAGGTAACTCACGTGCTCTTTCAGGAGTGCTTCGCCGACTGTCATCCCCAGTTCATCGAGATGCGTTTCAACTCCGTAACCGGCAACTTCAAAAAACAACTTACGCGCCAGCGAATAGCCGTTGGTGTGCAGCCCGACCGAAGGAAGCGCCAGGACCACGTCGCCGGGAACAATTCTTTTTCCATCGATTATCTTCTCGCGATCCGCAATGCCCACGATAAATCCGGCAACATCGTATTCGCCTGCAGAATAAAAATCCGGCATCTCCGCCGTTTCACCGCCGAGCAGCACGCAACCGTTTTCCCGGCAACCATTGGCGATGCCTTCGACGATGCCCGCCACAACCTCCGGCAGAAGTTTTCCCGTTGCGATGTAATCGAGAAAAAATAGCGGGCGCGCACCCTGGACCAGGATGTCGTTGACACAGTGGTTCACCAGATCGCGGCCGACCGTATTGTGCACTCCGGTGATGAAAGCAACTTTAAGTTTCGTGCCGACGCCATCCGCGGAAGCAACCAACACTGGTTGTTTCAAAGCAGGGAAAGCACCGTCAAACATTCCCCCGAAGCTGCCGATCTCTGAGAGCGTGCGATCATTGAACGTACGTCGCGCCAGCTCTTTGATCTTGTCGGTCGCGTGTGTCGCCGCGTCGATATCGACTCCGGCATCGCTGTAGGTGATGGGCTTGGTCATTCCTGGGTAATAGTAAATGGTGAATAGTAAATGGTGGAAGCACTAGGACCAATGTTCCGATAAGACGGTTAACGCCCCGGCCGTAAGGCAATAGTTTAGTAATGCGAAGCAACTATTTACCATTTACCATTCACTATTTACCGGCCTTTTTCGGTGGCGGACCAAAGTCTCCGTACGCGATAAACCCGGAACGCGTCGAGTCGTCCTTCTGCGCCGTGCGTCCGAGCCACAAATCGCTCTTAGTCTCTTTCGCAGTCTTGATGACGTAGTCGTTTTCCTTGCCTCTGCTGGTAATCGTGATCTCGCCCTGCAGGTCGATGCGGTAGAGTTTCACATTCGCCGCTCGCAGCCGATCCAGCACCGCCTGTGAAGGATGACCATAACGGTTCCACTCACCACACGAAATGATCGCCACCTCCGGCTTAACGCGATCAAGGAAATCCTGCGAGGTCGCATACTTCGATCCATGATGGGCCACCTTAAGAATCTTTGCTTTAAGATTCAGATCCTTGGTTAGCATGCGATGTTCTGTTTGCTCTTCGGCGTCGCCCGGCAGCAGCATGGAAAAATCACCGTAGTCGAGCCGCATAACAATGGAATTCGCGTTGGGCAGATTGCCACCCGTCTTCACCTGTTCTTTTGTGAAATACGGTTCGGTGGGTGCGAGGACTGTCAGCCGAACACCGCCGCCGAGATCATACTTGGTGCCGGCCTGGACCTTCTCGTAGTGCGCACCGCTTTGCGCAACCGCTTCCTTGTACTCATCGTAAAACTTTGTCACTGCAGATGACTTGTCGGGTTTTTTGGTTGCGGTTTTTTTCCCAGGTGCCGTAGCAGGTTTCTTCTGTCCGGCTAAAGATTCAGGCACATCCGGACCTTCGCCGTTGTCGATAACGTTCAATACCCTGGTCGCCTTGATTACTTCGTCGGCACCGCCAATGTGATCCGGATGGGGATGCGTGGCGACGAAATAGTCGAGCTGCTGCACGTTATGGCGCTTCATCGCGTCCAGCACGACCTTGCCTTTGCCCGTATCGCCCGCGTCAATGAGGACCGACTTGCCGCTGGGCGAGATAATCAAAATCGAATCACCGTCACCGGGCCCGACATCAAGCACGTGAACCTGGAGCTCCCCGCCTGAAGCAGCCGGGGGCTTCAGCTTCCACCACGGCCGAACATATTTCCAGCCGACAAATCCTGCCGCGCCGAGCACAACTACCAAAACGGCAATCGCGCACCCGCAGCCCTTCATTCCCCGCCGCATTGAGTCAACCCCTCGCCATTTCGTGAATTCAGCTTAGTTCCACCAGCATCTCCCCAAGTCGCAAGACCTCGAATTGCCCAGGCAAGTGCTTTGAAAGGATCTGCTTGAGATAGGCATTTCAAGTATTGCCGCACGTATCCAAATTACTTGTGGGGGAGGACCGAGGTCTTCGAGCAGACGGACGAAATCAGCGTCCTTCGTCATAACAGTTGCTCCATCGCGTCGCGCCGCCAGGAAAATCTGGCGGTCGGTGGCATCGCGCAAACCGAGATCGCGCAACGCAAAAGCGGAAATATCAAAGGTTGAGAAACGCCACGGTGCCAAGGCAGGTGACAACTGTGCATCGATCCAAAGAATCATGCCGCCAGCACTGGATTATCCATGCGGCGAGCCGCGTACTGTAGCGCCGCCGTTACGTCATCCATCTCCAGATCCGGCAACTCTTCGAGTATCTGTTCTGCGTTGAGGCCCGCCGCAAATAGATCGAGTATGTCTACAACTCTTATTCGCATTCCGCGGATGCAAGGCCGCCCGCCACACTGTTCGGGATTGATCGTAATGCGCTCAAGTAATTCATTCATAAGCCTTATTTTATACAACTAACCTTTAGAGTTGGAACTAAAGTCTTCCGGCCCCTCAATCTGATGTTCTTAAGCCTCGACAATAGTGTTTTGCCGCTGCGCTTTCGTTCGGTTCGACCATAGAACTTCACAGCCTCATACAACTCCTCCAAACGCTCCTCCGGAACCTTGTCGATCTCTGACTTGATAATCTCTTTGGTAACCATCACCGTGCAGCCGTCAACTAAAGCTCAAAAATCATGGTTTCGTGATCGCGTTCCCACATCGTTTCCGCTTCGCTCGTAATCCGCGTCGGATATTTTTCGGTCCAGCAGGCCACACACGACGATTCGGGACTGATGCCAATCGCCTCGATCATGCCTTCGAGCGAAAGATAACCAAGCGAGTCGGCCTCGATGAACTTGCAAATTTCTTCCACTGACATTCGCGCGGCAATCAGGTCGGCTTTATTGGGCGTATCGATGCCGTAGTAGCAGGGACTAATAGTGGGCGGGCAACTGATGCGCAAGTGGATTTCTTTCGCGCCCGCTTCGCGCACCATCCTGACAATCTTTTTCGAAGTAGTGCCGCGCACAATCGAATCGTCGATCAGCACCACGCGCTTGCCTGCGATCAAATGGCGCACCGGATTGAGTTTGATGCGCACGCCAAACGAGCGAATAGACTGTCGCGGCTCAATGAACGTCCGACCAACATAGTGATTACGGACCAGTCCAAAACGAAAACTGATTTTGCTTTGCGCCGAATAACCAATTGCCGCCACTGTGCCCGAATCAGGAACAGGCACGACCAGATCGGCTTCGGCTGGTTGTTCAATTGCCAGCCGCTTACCCATCCGGTGGCGCGATTCATTTACCGACTGGCCGTAGATAAGCGAATCGGGCCGCGCAAAATATACGTGCTCAAACAAACACATCGACTGCTTCTGCGCGTGCAACGGATGGGATGAACGCAGACCATCCTCGTCGATCACCAGCATCTCTCCGGGTTCGACGTCGCGAACATATTGAGCGTCGATCAAATCAAACGCGCACGTTTCGGACGCAACCACCCACGCATCTCCCAAACGTCCCAGCGCGAGCGGACGAAAGCCCCTGGGGTCGCGGATCGCTATCAGCTCGCCGGGCGTCAGGAAGAGCATCGAAAACGCGCCTTCAGTGTTACGCAAAACCTCCGGTATCGCCTCGCGGACCGACGCAGCTTTGGACCGCGCCACGCCGTGCAAAATTACTTCCGTGTCTGACGTGGCAGAGAAAATTGCGCCTTCGCGTTCGAGCTTGCGCCGTTCCTCGCGAGCAAAAGGCAAATTGCCGTTATGACAAACGGCGATCTGTCCGTGTTGGCAGGTAACCAGAAACGGTTGGGCTTCGCGAATTGAAACTTCGCCGGCGGTGGAGTAGCGAACGTGTCCGATGGCGCTGGCGCCGGCTAAACGATCGAGCGTGGTTTGATCGAAGGCATCGGCGACGTGGCCCATCGCGCGTTCGAGACGCAGTTCCGATCCGTTCGAGGAAGTGATACCACAGGATTCCTGGCCGCGATGCTGCAGCGCATAGAGACCGAGATATGTCAGACGCGCGGCGTCAGCATGTCCGTAGATGCCGAAGACACCACACTCATCGCGAAATTTGTCTGAAGTTATTTCCAAATCTTTTTACCAGCGGGCCGAGTGATAGCGGCGGACTACTACTCGTTTCGCTTCGTAACGCAAACTGTCGGTTTGCGAGCGGTTCGTAATCACTGACTTGAGCATTGGCTACGGACGCAAACTAACAGTTTGCTTTACTCTCAGAAACACTCTGAGCTTACTTCGCATTCCAAAACGTTTCAACTCGGAAGCGAATTCCTGTAGTGCGCGGGAACGCATCTCTGAGCGTCCTCTGTGATCTCTGTGCCTCAGTGTTGAATCTTTGCTGGCAATACTCACCACAGAGGCACAAAGAACACGGAGGTTACACAGAGCAATTTGCAAATGGCCAACTATCGATAGCTCTTGCGGATACACAAAACATTGCGGCTTCGGTATTATGTGTTTCACCATAAACTGACTGCTGAATTTCCAGCACTGCGGAAATCAGGAAAGCATTGCCGCTCCCCACGAAGCCAGACCAGTTGCAAAATCGGAGAATCAGATCGATGAGATATGCTTTTTTAGTTGTGCTATTTGTGGCGGCGTTTGGTGTCGTGTTCGCCGGCCGGTCCTGGAAGAGTGAAACGTTTACTCCCGGCGCTAGTGCGAGTAGTGCCGCCGAGTTGTATGGCAAAAACTGCGCTTCGTGTCACGGCAAAGATGGTCGCGCCAAAACATTCAAAGGCAAATTGAAGCATGCCCGCGATCTTGCCGACGCCGAATGGCAAGCGAGAGTGAGCGACGAGCGGATATTCAATTCCATCATGAATGGCAAAGGTAAAATGCCGGCGTATGGCAAGAAACTGTCTGAACAGGAAATCAACGGACTCGCTACTTACGTTCGGGGCTTGAAGAAATAACAATTGGTAGGACAGGCATTCCTGCCTGTCCTGGCGGCCGAGAAGAGGCCAGGCAGGAATGCCTGTCCTACACTTGACGTGAAAACCACCAGCATCACCTACAGCCTGCTTACTCTTTTCCTTCGTGCGGCACTTGTGGTCGCGCTGGTTCTCTCCGGCTGGCTCATTTACAGTAAGCTCCCGCCTCAAACCTCGGCGCCCCGGCGAGCGACCAACGCCGAAACCACTTTGCAGATCGTGTTACGGCCAGCGACCGGCAATGGCGCCGACGCGCTCGACATAGCTGTGGAACTCTATCCTTTCGATATCGTCTCGGCGCGTCACGAATACTCTTCGGAGCCACGCCCCGGCAAACGTTTCGAAGATTTTCTGAACGAGCGGATGAAAGGTCGCACTCCGGTTTCTGCCAGGTTAGACAAACAAGGCCAGGCGTTTGTCGCTGTCAGCGCCGGCACCTGGTGGCTGCACGCTCAGTTGTCGGGCGATGAAAATCTGGAGTGGCGGCTGCCCGTTAACGTTACCGGGCCCAAACAAACGGTGGAGCTCACTGCGCAGAATGTTTACACGCGCACCAGGAGTTTCTAAGTAGGACAGGCATTCCTGCCTGTCCTGATTTTGAGGAAAAAGACAGGCAGGAATGCCTGTCCTACTTTATGAAAGCCCTTCGAGTCGAGAAAAAGAAACCTGCGGTACGCGAAATTGAAAAGCCTGAGGCTGGAGGTGAGGCTCTTGTGCGCGTGTTGCTTTCCGGAATTTGCAACACCGACCTGGAAATTGCGCGCGGGTATGCGGGATTCAAAGGAACCATCGGGCACGAGTTTGTGGGTATTGTTGAAGAGTCTTCCGATGAGAAGCTGTTGGGCCAAAGAGTCGTCGGCGAGATCAATGCGGGCTGCGGCAACTGTAAACTATGTGCTGCGGGCGATCCGCGGCACTGCCGAGAGCGGACTGTACTCGGCATAGTTGGGCGCGATGGAGCTCATGCTGAGTTTTTGCGATTGCCGCTAACGAATCTCCATCCCGTACCCGACCTGGTGGTTGATGAGCATGCTGTTTTTACTGAG
>DASYMB010000015.1:0-3034 GCA_036009285.1 Pyrinomonadaceae bacterium
GCGGAGCGAGATGTTTATAGCTCGAGTGCACTCAAAGATCTCGCTCCGTTAGGAGCGAAACCTGGCGGAACCTTCGCTCGGGCATGCAAAAGCGGTTGCGCTCCCACGGAGCGCCGGAGTAAAGAAAGGACCGCCAAGCTATAAACCTCTCGCCCCTCTGGGGCAAAGTGACAGACAACGATCTGTTGCACTTCCAACTTGAATTCGCGAATGACAAATGGAAAATCCGGAGCTCTTAATCGTTCGCGTGTCGGCTTCACATGAGAGTCCTACTACTGAATCAGTGTTTCTACCCCGATGTCGCTTCCACGGCGCAGCATCTGACTGATCTCGCCGTCGGGCTTGCGAGTAGCGGTCATGAAGTGACTGTAATCGCGAGCGATCGCGGCTACGACAACACAGCGATACGTTTTCCGCGCCGCGAAACGTGGCAGGGTATCAGGATTATTCGAATACCTTCGTTGGCGCTGGGCAAGTCGGCGAAGTGGCGTCGCGCTTTGAACTTTGCCAGTTTCTTATTCGTCTGCTCGCTGCGGATTTTATTGTTGGGGCGTTTTGATGTCGTCGTAGCTTTGACGTCGCCGCCGCTCATTTCAGTGCTCGGTGCGCTTTTCGTGTTGGTAAAAGGGGGACGCCTAATATTCTGGGTGATGGACCTAAACCCGGATGAGGCAATAGCCGCGGGCTGGCTAAAAAAGAATTCAATTACCACGAAGGCGTTGGTCCGTCTACTCGGTTACAGCCTGCGGCAGGCGGAGCGAATCATTGTGCTGGATCGCTTCATGAAGGAGCGCATTATCGAGAAGGGCATTACGGAAGGAAAGCTGGCGGTGATTCCGCCGTGGTCTCACACCGATGCAGTCCGCTATGACGCTATAGGCCGCGACGCGTTTCGAACTGCTCATAACATATCTGAAAAGTTCGTGGTGATGTACTCCGGCAATCACAGTCCCTGTCATCCATTGGACACGCTCCTTGGCGCTGCCAGTAAACTCGCGGACCACGAGGAGATCGCTTTTTGTTTTGTGGGTGGCGGCAGCGAATTCGACAAGGTGAAGGATTACGCCCGACAAAACGCGCTCAAAAATATTATCTGCCTTCCCTACCAACCGCTCAACGAATTGGCGATGTCTTTGTCGGCGGCTGATCTGCAAGTGGTGGTGATGGGCGATCCATTTACAGGAATTGTCCACCCGTGCAAGATCTACAACATCCTCGAGATCGGCTCGCCTGTTCTTTACGTGGGGCCGGGTACCAGCCACATCGTGGAAGTGATATCCAAACTGGAAGATCGGGATCTGGTTTGTAGTGTGCGACACGGCGACGTCGATACAGTTGCCAATTATGTGCTCGCCGGATCGAAGAGCCAGGCGGGCAAGCGTTCCCAATCTGCAATCAACGTGGGCGCCTCGTTCTCCAGGGAGGTGTTGCTGCCGCAGATTATCGAACTCATAGACCTTGTCCCGCAGCAACGGTTCCAAAGCAGCGCGGTTGTCTCGGACACCAAGGCGCAGTCAATGTTGTGAGCGGCGCCGTCGTAAAGCAATCTGTTAGATTGCGATCGTCATGACTTTCAACTGAGTGGCCACCATGCTCGCAAACTAATGGGTGGAAGCCCGCAGTTCAGAGTACAAGCGGCTTTGCCCGAAAAGTGTCAATGGGCTGAGTACGCTCTCCCAAGCAAAAGCTCGCGCGTTAGCAAGGGCTCGGTCTTCTGCCAGAATTTCGATCTTGAGCCCTCCCTAACGGTCGGGCTTCTGCTTGGCCAGAACCCCGCTGAACAATTTTTCGGGCAAAGTCAGCACAAGCTTTAGCTTCGGGTTTTATTAACGAGCAACCTAAAGGTTGTACTCTGAACTGCCACAAGAGTTTGCTTTCGTAATCTAGTTTTTTTTGATTTGAGTGAGGAGCTTATGCAGAATCAAACCAGAGTTCTCGTGACCGGGGCCGGTGGATTTATCGGACATCACCTGACCCGCTACCTGACTGAGCGCGGCTATTGGGTCCGCGGTGTGGACATCAAAGAGCCTGAGTATGAACCAACTACGGCCAGCGAATTCAAGCTGCTCGACTTGCGCCAGGCTGAGAGTTGTTTGGAGGCGACCGAGAACGTGGATGAAGTTTATGGACTGGCCGCTAACATGGGCGGTATCGGCTTCATCGAAAACAATAAGGCGGTCATTATCCGCGACAACACTTTGATCAACCTGCAATCGATCGAAGCGGCGCGCGCCAACGGCGTGAAGCGTTATCTCTACACTTCAAGCGCCTGCATTTATCCCGGCTACCTGCAGAAGGAAACGAACGTCGCGCCGCTCAGGGAAGAGGATGCTTACCCGGCCGACGCCGAGGATGGCTACGGCTGGGAGAAGCTCTACATGGAACGCATCTGCCGTCACTACCGCGAGGACTTTGGACTGGAAACTCGGACCGTCAGGTTTCATAACATCTTTGGTCCATTAGGCACTTACGACGGCGGACGCGAAAAGTCTCCCGCGGCCATCTGTCGAAAAGTGGCGCTCGCTAAGGATGAAGACACGATTGAAGTTTGGGGCGACGGCGAACAGACGCGCTCTTATTGTTATATCGATGATTGCGTCGAAGGTATTTATCATCTCATGCAAAGTGATTACTCGGAGCCATTGAACCTGGGACAGGACCGCATGCTTTCCATCAACGATCTGGTCGACATGATTGCGACAATCGCGAGTAAAAAGATTTCGAAGCGCTACGATCTCACTAAGCCGCAGGGAGTCAGAGGTCGAAACAGCGACAACACGCGGCTCAAAGAAGTTCTTGGTTGGGAGCCGATGGTTTCGCTCGAAGCGGGACTGGCAAACACCTACGCCTGGATCGCACGAGAGCTGCAGAACAAAAACGTCGAGCCGGTAGCCGTGGGTTACAAAGCGTCTTCGTTAGCCGGGGTACTTTAGTCGCTTTGGCAGTGCTTTCGAAGCGTAGCGTCGGTGTGAATTTAGCCCTGCCTTTTCAAGGCCGGGAGTAGTCAGCGAGGTGATCGCGTCGCGTCGCGACG
>DASYMB010000016.1:0-14745 GCA_036009285.1 Pyrinomonadaceae bacterium
GTGACAATCCGTCAATGGGGCTTGCACAGACTGCGGCTCGCGTTGACGTTATCCGGCATCGCCCTGGGTGTCGCCGTTTTCTTCGCTGTGCAAACGGCCAACACCACGCTGGTGGGTTCGTTGGGGACGACCGTTGAAAAGCTGGCCGGCCAGGCTACGCTGCAAGTGTCGGCGGGTGAAGTGACCTTTTCTCAGGACGTGCTGAAATCCGTCCGCAGCACACCGGGAGTGAAACTCGCAGAACCGGTAATCGAAAGAGTGGTCCAGACGGCACTCCCGGATTCGAGCAGCATTCTGGTGCTGGGGATGGACACGGGCAGCTCTTTGAAACTTTACGAAGGCGAATTTGATCAGGGGGGCCTGGAAATCAGCAATCCTCTGGCCTTTACCGAGCGGCCTGATTCAATTGCTTTGTCACGTCCCTTTGCGGATCGCTACGGCCTCAAGGAAGGAGATCATCTTCCACTCTACACCCAGCGAGGCCGGCAGGATTTCACGGTGCGCGGTTTCTTCAGGACCTCTGGCGCGAGCGTGGTATTCGGCGGCAACCTGGCGTTGATGGATATCTACGCGGCGCAGGCGGCCCTGGATCGACCTGAGCGAATCGATCGTATCGACATCATGACCGAACCCGGCGCAACTGTGGAGGTGGTCGAGCAGAACTTGCGTAGCCGAATTCCGGTGGGCCTGGAAGTTGCTCGGCCTGATCGTCGCGGACAAAACCTCGAGAAAGCTGTTTCGGCAATGCGCCTCGGCCTCTTCATCATGAGTCTACTGGCGCTGATGGTCGGCGTTTTTATTATTTTCAACTCGCTGAGCGTTAGCGTGAACCAGCGTTGGAAAGAGATTGGCGTCTTGCGCGCGATTGGGGTGGAGAGTTCTCATGTCCAACAGATGTTCCTGATTGAAGCGGCGCTAATGGGGTTGGTTGGTTCAGCAGGGGGAGTCGGGATCGGCTATGTGATGGCCCTGGGCGCGACCAGGATTATGAGTACGGTCGTGCAATCGATGTACGGTCTGGCTTCCACTGTGGAACGGCCCGCCTTTCATTGGCACTACGCGATAATCGCTTTCGCAATCGGCGTGTTTGCATCACTGCTGGCGACCTGGCTGCCGGCGCGCGCTGCGTCCCGCCTCGACCCGGTCGCAGCCTTGCGCAATGTTGAGTTGCAGAGGCGAGAAGGAGTGCTCGGCTGGTCGCGTTTCGCCCTCGGCATCTTGTTTATCGTCGTCGGCCTGGCCCTCACGTTTTTTTCTCCGCCGGCAGTGGGCCTGATGATTCATTTCACTTATTCAATCATGGTGCAGTTTGGCATGGTCCTGTTGTTGCCGAAGTTCGTGGTGTGGGGTTCACGCTTGCTGCGCCCGCTGATTGGACTTATGTTCGGCGCAGTAGGACTGATCGCGATTGACGCCGCTGTGCGAATGCCACGACGCACCTCGGCGACGGTGGGGGCGTTGATGCTGGGGCTCTCGTTTGTCTTCTCGGTCGGCGCTTTCATTACCAGCCACAAGGCTGCGCTCAATCGAATGGTGGACCGGTGTGTTAATGCCGATTTGATGATTGCCACTTCCGAACAATTGCGGTCCCGCACCTATCATTTCAGCGAAGAGCAGGAACGGCGAGTTGCTTCGCTGCCAGGCGTTAGAGAAAGCGACGGTCTGCGCGTGACCGGAGTAACTTACGGAGCAGACGATCTTATCGTTATCGGCCGCAATATGAATATATGGTTCAACCAGTCACCCGGATTGCTCGACGAAGGCGATGCCGAGAAAGCACGCGAGGTGTCGAGCCGCGGCGAAGGTTTTGTCATCTCGCAAAATCAATCGGTGCGTAGTGGCGTGGGCCTCGGCGATCAGTTGCGGTTGGACACTCCTTCAGGTCCACTCGTCAGGCCGGTGGTTGGTATCCTCGAGTTTTACTTTGTAGAAAAGGGTACGGTCTTCATGGACCGCGAACTGTACAAGAAGTATTGGGGCGATAACTCGGTGGACCTTATTCTGCTCGATCTCGAGCCTGGTATTGATCGGTCGGCGTTCAAAGCCGAGGTAAGCCGCGCCATGAAAGGCGAGCAGCGCGCTTTCATCTATACGAGCGAAGAATACAAGCAGTGGAGCGCGCGATTGACGGACCAGTTTTTCACTCTAACTTACCTGGAAATGCTCATCGCGAGCTTCGTGGCCGCAATGGGGTTGATCAACATGCTGGTTATTTCCGTTTCAGAACGGCAGCGCGAGCTGGGTATTTTGCGAGCGCTGGGCGGCTTGCGCAGCCAGGTCCGTAAGATAGTTTTGCTCGAGGCAGCCTCAATCTCCCTCGTCGGTTTCGCCACCGGTGTAGTTGCCGGTCTGTTCAATGCATACTTTTTGGTTCGTACCGCCGCGAGGATCATTGCCGGTTTTAATCTTCGCTTCCAATTTCCCCTGAACGTGGTGCTGGCGACGTTACCGATAGTGCTTCTGGTTGCGCTTGCTGCCGCCTGGTGGACCGCGCAGCGGGCGCTGCGGCTATCCGTGGTGGAGGCGATCGGATACGAATAAACTCTTACCACTTTATTAGTGCCCTTATTGGTAGAGCAAACTGTTATTTTGCGATGGAGTGAATGGCAATCAACGCTCACGCAAACTAACAGTTTGCGTTACAAAAGCTAAACCAAGGCACGACCTGATATCCTCGTAGTGCAGCTTTTGAAGCGCGGGCTGGTATAATCGACTAAATTGCCATGCCTGAGATCAGCCGATTTTTCGGAATTGTAATCGCAATCTATTACAAGGAACACGGTGTTCCGCACTTTCATGCAAAGTACTCCGGCCAGACCGGCGTGTTTCCATTGTTGACTTGAAACTAATGGAGGGTCGTTTACCGAAACGAGTTGTTGCGCTGGTGCTTGAGTGGGCCTTTGAGCATCGCAGTGAGTTGCTGGAGAATTGGCAACGCGCCGTTGCGCAGGAACGGCTACAGCCAATCGCGCCTTTGGAGTAGGAGCTAAATGATGCATTTCGTAAAGGACGTGAAGTATTTGTCTGAATACAAACTACTGCTGACCTTTGAGGACGACAGCTTACGACAGGTTGATTTAGCGCCACACCTCGACGGAGAAGTGTTCGAGCCGCTGAAGGAAATCAGCAACTTCCGAAGCGTTCATCTCAACCGCGATTTGGATACGATTGTCTGGGAAAATGGCGCCGACATGTCTCCGGATTTTCTCTATGAAATCGGCGTTCCCGAAGCTGAGTCGGTGCCGGCGGCGTAGCACGATGATAAGAACGCCTCAAAGCTTTCGAGTCTTCGAGTCAAAGTTGTGGCCTCTGGGGTTGCGGTTGAAATGCTGCCTCGCTTAGGGACGTACTTGCATAATGTCGAGCTTGCGCACGCTGTGATTGAGCTTCGTCCGTTTCAAGCCGAAGGTTTTGAGTAGTTGAAAAAGAAAATGAAACGTCCCGCGGTAGTAGCAATCAGTGGCTTCAGTTCAGAGGTGGGGAAGACCACGCTCATGTGTGATCTCGTGCGCGCTTTTCCCGAGTGGGAAGCAATAAAGGTGACGCGCGGACATTACCGATCCTGTGGCAAGGATCCGAAGGCATGTTGCGTTAGCGATCTGCTGAGTGACGAACCCGTAATTCGTTCAGGCCGCGAGCAGAATTACGCGCTCGGCAAAGACACGGGCCGCTATTGGGACGCGGGCGCTACAAATGTTCACTGGGTGATCGTAACGGATGCGCAGGTTGAGTCGGGAATCAGGCAAGCCGTAGAACGCGTTACCGCGCCGGGAGTATTTATCGAAGGCAATAGCATTCTGGATTTCATTCAAGCTGATTTTGTGTTGCTGGTCTCGCGCGCCAGCGGCGGGAAGATAAAGGGCTCGGCGCGACGCGCGCTTTCGCATGCTTCGGCGATTTATCTTTCGAACCTCACGGAAGAGGGAACTGATGAGCGACAGAAGTTTGATCTCTGGCGGCAACAGTCTCGTATCGAGATCGGCGACCTCCCCATCTACGCGCGAGCGGATTTGCCCGAGCTCATCGCTTACTTACAAAAAATGATGTGCCTGCAGACACTGCTACCGGCTTCGCTGTTGCTGGACAGAGCAACCTAATACCAAACGGACGATGACTGGGAAATGCGACTCCTGAGACGCCCCGCTACAGCGTGCCGAGGAACTTGCTCGCAAAGTTGAACCAACCAAAGAAATCCTCACGTTCTACGCAAAGCTGCTTCAATCGCAAAAGGAGGTCGACGAGTTTCTACGCAGTCGTCGCGGCTGAGAACGTTCGGTGTTGCTTTCATGATTTATGGAGCGTATGTTTTCGCTAAAACTCCTGTGAGGCAGGGAGGGTTGGCAAAATGTTTCCACAACTTGCTCAGTACACCGATCTCTGTTTGCTGCTGCTGAGGCTGATGATCGCGGCAGTGTTTGTAACCAGTGGCTGGCGGCACGCAACAGATCCAAAGGGGCGGGCCAAAAGTATCGGGATGGGTCCGGCGTTTACGATGTTTATCGGTATCGCAGAGCTTCTCGGTGGGCTGGGTGTCGCGTTTGGTGTGCTCACGCAACTCGCAGCGTTGGGCCTGATTCTGGTCATGCTGGGAGCAATCCAGAAGAAGATCTTTGTTTGGCACACCGGCTTTTGGGGAGAGAAGGCTTCGGGATGGCATTACGATCTGATGCTGATTCTCATGAACCTGGTCGTCGCCTGCACCAATGGGGGCAAGTACGTAATCTGGAAATGATGCGTTTCATGTGATTCGGATTCGACGAAGTCCACACGGAAGGGAGTCAACGGAAATGATTTACCGCACACTTGGCAGCACGGGAGAAAAAGTATCGGCCATCGGAGTTGGAGGCTGGCACCTCAGTCTGAAACATGTCGACGAAAAGCTGGCGATCCGGATTGTTCGCTCGGCCATCGATCGCGGCATCAACTTCCTCGATAACTCCTGGGACTACAGCGAAGGTGAGAGTGAGTTACGCATGGGCGAAGCGCTTCGCGATGGTTACCGCGAACGTGCCTTTGTCATGACTAAGATTGACGGACGCTCGAAAAAGGAGGCCGCCAAACAACTCGAGGAATCCCTGCGTCGTTTAGGTGTCGACTACATCGATCTGGTCCAGCATCATGAAGTTATCCGGTTTGAAGATCCGCATCGCATCTTTGATGACCAGGGAGCGAATGCGGCCCTCGTCGAAGCACGCACCGCCGGAAAGATTCGCTACCTTGGTTTCACTGGTCACAAAGACCCGCACATACACCTGCACATGCTCGAGGTAGCCAAAGCGAATGGCTTCAAGTTTGATACCGCGCAAATGCCTTTGAATGTCATGGACGCGCATTATCGCAGCTTTGAGAAGCTGGTCGTGCCCGAATTGGTAAGGCTTGGAATAGGTGTGCTCGGAATGAAGAGCATGGCGAACGGGATTTTATTGAAGTCGCAGACCGTAACGCCAATTGAGTGCCTGCACTACGCTTTGAGTCTTCCCACTTCGGTAGTAATCACGGGCATCGACAGCATGGAGATTCTCGATCAGGCAATCGTAGCTGTTGAATCGTTTCATCCACTCCGCAACGACGAACGCGAGGCGCTACTTGCGAAAACCCAGGCGGCGGCAGCAACCGGACGCTTTGAGCCGTTTAAGACTTCGTCAATTTTTGATGGCACTGCCGAGAACCCGCAGTGGCTGGGTGAAGAGCCGCCGGAACTCCGAGGGCTGATGCCCGCGTAGGCGGCTCACTCCCTAACGTATAGCTTTCAACTCACGAAGAAAGGATTAAGCCTGAACTTACAACTTTAGACTCACGAGGAAAGCATACGTCCGGTTTAGAAAGCGGACCTGTCCGCCTGACACGCAATAGAGTCATCTCGCGTAAAGATGTTGTAGTTTCCTCACCGGGGCGGACAAGTCCGCTTTCTAAACGGGGCCGCATCAATTCCAGTGACTTAGCTTATAATGTCGGCGCTCTTCCAGCTCCGCCGCTCGTTGGAGAAAAGCGTCCCATGCCTTGTGACCCCGGGTTTCTCAGCAACATAAGAATGTTTGAACTCCTTAACGAAGGCGATCGAGTCGCCCTCGGTGAAGTCGTCGACGAGTTGACGGTCCCTGCAGGCCACACACTCTTTCAGGCCGGCGATCCCGGCGACTCGCTTTTCATTGTTCGCAGCGGCGACATCGAGCTCTTCATAAAAGACACTGCGGGCCAAAAAATTGTGCTCACCACCGCCGGGCCGGGAGATATGTTTGGTGAGCTGGCAATGCTCGATACCGGGCCGCGCACCGCTACCGCTTTGGCCCTCGCCGAAAGCGAAGTGCTGGTGCTCGATCGCGACGACCTGGTGCTGCTTTTTCAGCGACAGCCCGAAGCGGCGCTGCACATGCTGGCCGCCTTGAGCGGCCTGACGCGCAAAGCTGATGAGCTGCTACGCACGCGTGTCTCGCGCAACGTCAATGAAGAGATGGAGGACCACTCAAACTTCCTGCAGAGAATTGCCGACTGGCTTGCCTGGTTCAGCGGCAGTATGCCTTTCCTTATTTCTCATACAGTTTGGTTTGCCATCTGGATCTCGCTAAACACCTTAATCCTGGGCAGTCGCGCGTTCGATCCATTTCCTTTCGGCCTGCTGACCATGATCGTTTCTTTGGAAGCGATTTTCCTCGCGTGCTTCGTGCTCATCAGCCAAAACCGCCAGGCACAAAAAGACAAAGTGCGCTCCGATATTGAGTACGAGGTAAACATCAAGGCCGAGCTCGAGGTGGCCCACCTTCATGAGAAGGCTGACCGCATTTACGAAAACATGATGGCGCGTTTCGCGAAGCTCGAGAAGAGTCTTGATTCGAAGTAAACGGCCTGCGCCCGGGTATGGTGACCTGCTTGAAACTAATCTCTATGCGTCCTCAGTGTTCTCCTGTGCCTTCGTGGTGAGTTTTTAGCTCGACTGCTTACCACCGGAGGCAACAGAGAATACGGAGGTTGCACAGAGAAATTCACGAGTGAGATCCATGTCCGTAATCAGCAAATTAGCGACGGCTCTTAACCGTCGGGATGAAGTCCCGAATCAGGAGCTCGCGAAAGATATTGTGCGCACAAAAGATCGCGGCGAGGTGAGGGAGCTGGTCGAGAACCTTACGAACAAAGATAAGAATATCCCCAGCGACTGCATTAAAGTCCTTTACGAAATCGGCGCACGCGAACCTGATCTAATCGCGCCTTATTACCGCGAATTCGCGCGGCTGCTCGAGAGCAAAAACAATCGGCTCGTTTGGGGCGCGATGATTGCACTAGACTCAATCACGGCGAAAGTACCGAAACATATCCACAGCCTACTGCCGAAACTTCTCGCCGTTGCCGATAGCGGCTCAGTAATTACGCGCGATCATGTCGTGGGAATTCTGGTTAAGCTTGGGGCCATGAAGCAATATGCCAACGAATGCGTGCCGCTCCTTATCGAGCAATTAATGAGTTGCCATAACAATCAGTTTCCGATGTACGCCGAGATGGCCCTGGCCGTAGTGACTGACAAGAACAGACAGGCGTTTGAGAAGGTGATCATCCGCAGGCTCGAAGGTCTTGAAAAAGAGTCGCAGCAGAAACGAACTGCGAAGGTGTTGAAGCGCTTAACCACGAAACTCGGCTGACTCCGCGTATTGTCATCCGCTTGTTCTAACAAGGTTCTAAGCGGATCTATCGTCCCGTAGGGACGCAATGTTTGTAGAACGCAGACCTCAAAAGACTATTCCAGTTCCGTTAGGAGCGGAACGCAGCGAGCTCCCTGGTATTGATCGTCGGAAACATTGCGCTCCTCTGGAGCGCGGTGTGGGATTGATTGCGGTGACTATAAACATTCGGCCCTCCGGAGCCTGGGCCGGTTCACAGTCGAACGACTGGAAGGCCGTCGCATTCGCCGAGTCCGGCTACTTCCGAACGCCGCCAACGTAGACAAGGCGCCCGAAGGAGTTGAGAAACAAAATGGTGTCGCCGCCAGATAGTGTCCTAGTTCTAAATGATTCTTTTGCAACCTCTGTGTCCTCTGTGCCTCTGTGGTGAGCAATTGGTAGCGAAGGATCCAAACGCAGGGACGCAGAGATACAGAGGTTGCACCGAGAAAATCAAATTAGGACACTACCGAATACCACAAGCAGCTCTTTTAGCGGTCACGATTTTGGTGGCGATGTTTCCGGTGCTTGAGTTCGTGGCGCGCCTCGGCTTCTTCGATTGAATGGCTATGCGTAAGTTGCAAATCCTTTTTGGCCATCGCCACGAGACGCTTGTAGTGAGTATGAAGTGTTTTTATTTCGGCCTCGGTCAGATCTTCCACGTCGATCAAACGGTTGCTGGCGCCCTCGAGCGCGGCCACGATTTCGTTGAGCTTCAAGTGGATCGCCAGCGCATCTTTGTTTTGACTGCGCTGGATCAGGAAGACCATCAGGAACGTAACGATGGTCGTGCCGGTGTTGATTACCAACTGCCAGGTATCTGAAAAGCGAAACAACGGTCCGGTAACTATCCAGATAATGATCACGAGGGAAGCGAGTATGAAGGCGGTTGAAGTTCCGGTCGCTTCGGTAGCTTTGCGCGATAAGCGCTCCAGCATCTGACCGAGTTTAGTTTTTTTCTTGCGCGCCATAACTGCCTCCTGAGACTACCAATCGATTGAGATACCCGCCTTCGCTCCGAAACGCGGGCTGGCAACAAATTTTCCCGCTACTACTCCGAAGTCGAAGGATGCGTTCTTCCGAAACTGATAATTTCCGCCGAACTGGGCCGCGAGTTGGCCCTTTCCGAGTTCAAAATTTTTCTCAACTGCGCCAAAGAGTTCGACACCGAGTTGCAGCTTCGGAGTAAATTCCCTCACAAACGATCCGCTGGCCGTGAAAACCCTGCCTCTGGTTCTTATTCCTTCTACCCCCGTCGACTGATTGCCGGAAAACAGAATGCCGCCATTGAGTCGAAACGTGGTTCTCTTCGTGATTGACGATTCCAGAATGCCGTTCACGTAAAAATCAGCTAAACCCGATCCGAGCTCTCGATTGGTGTCGCCGGTTGGCAGTTCAAGGTTGAAGACGAGCGCGAGCGCCGGTATGCGCGTCTTATCAGGATGTTTCAGGAAGTTGTATTTCACCGAGAGGTTGGTGTCACCGAGTCCCGATAAGTTTCTGGGAACTGTGTCGCGCGTATTCATTATTGTGATCAAGGGAGACTCGACGCCAACCTCAATTCTGTCGAAGAGACCGTATTCGAATTCAACGTCAGCCTCGTTTTGTCTGACCGCGGGAAGATCAGTATGCGGCAAGAGATCGAATTCGTTGAGGAACGCGAAATGGAAATGACCCTTGGGCGTGGTGTCTACATCGTCGGTGACGAAGGGTGATTGGGCCGTTGCGTTTGAGACGGAGATAAGGAGAAGCAACAAGGCAAAGATTAGATTCCGAAGCAAGTGACGCGTAGGGGAGCTGTCAATCATTCGTACGAACCTCGTTGTATTTGATGTTCGATTAAGTGCCCGGCAAAGATCGCAGCGACTGAGTTAAGTGAGAACGGTCAGCTAATGAATGCAATAGTGGACCTGCCGATGAAAACTCAACCACACTGAGCGAGCCCACCGGACACGCGAGCCGGTAACGAAAGCGGCCGACATCTATACCGAGCAAGCTGCACAGAATAATTCTGATCGTCGCCTTGTGAGAAATTACCAGCACATTTCCGTCTGCGTAGTGCTGCTTGATCTCGTCGATAACCTGCAAGCTTCGCCTGGCTATCGTGATGGCCAACTCGCCACCGGTCGGCGCGTGCCAGGCCGGATCAGCCAGCCATCTGATGTAGTCGTCGTGATATTCCTGCTCGACAGCGGCTCGGGTTAGTCCTTCCCACTTGCCGTAAGCAATCTCATTGAGATCAGACCGGACCTGCATCGTAATTCCCAGCGCGTCACAAAGAGGCTGGGCCGTCGCCATGCTTCGGCGCAAACTGCTGCAATAAACTGCGCTCCAGGATTGTGAACGGTAGGACGCGGCGAACGCCTGGGCCATCTGCAAACCTTCAGGTGTCAATTCGGGATCGAGACCGGAACCGCAAAAGACGTCATCGCGGCTGAGTTCCGTTTGTCCGTGACGCAGGAGGTAAAGACTCAAACTCATCTTGAGGAAGTAGGATAGACATTTCTGTCTGTCCTTTTAAGTGAAAGAACAGACCGGCAGGAATGCCTGTCCTACATTTATCTACTTGCACGAACGGAGCCGCTGATCTTCTTCTTCGTCGTTTCGCCAGTTTGGAGCACCGGTAGACCGCGGTCCACGTCGCCGTGCGGCTGGGGAATCACATGGGTCGCAACCACCTGGCCCACCTTGCGGCCGGCAGCGGCGCCGGCATCGACTGCTGCACGCACAGCGGCCACATCGCCGCGAACAATCGCCGTCACCAGTCCGGCATCGATCTTTTCCCAGCCGACCAGCCGCACGTTTGCGGCCTTGACCATTGCGTCGGCCGCTTCGATCATCGCTACCAGGCCCATGCATTCAACCATGCCGAGTGCTTCTGCCATAGATGCTCCTCATCGTGGCTAATAGGCGTAAAAGTTAAGCTCCAAGTTAAGTCTAGGCACCGCGAGTTGTCCAGAGTCTTCGTCGAAATATCATTGCCGCCCCCGAACATCCGCTGAAATGCCGCCTTCGCAAAAAATGAACCGATGGGATTTTCGGTGCGCGGTCCGTATTTGAAAATTACCGCGCGCGTCCCATAATGTCTTGTTCGGTGGGTTAGCTATCCATGGTGATTGTTCGTAGCCGGAAACTCATAAATATACAAATCGAACACGCCATCTCCGACGACAAACTCAGAGAGCCGAACACTAGATAGCGGTTCTTCCGACTTGAAGGCTGACTTCAGCATCTTGAAGAACGAGTACTTAAGACCTAAGACTTCAATGATGTTGATATCCAAACCGCACGGTATCCGGGATGGGATCCGAACCAGTTCGTGAATCCTCTCATAGAGCTTTAGTGGACCTTCTTTGTCAACTTCTGGTGTCACGATATCAAGCTTCCAAGAGCCCGACTCTGTGCGATCGCGCACCCAATATGCCGCCGCTACTGTGATTCCGGCTCGTTTTACTCGCCGCAATAACTCCTCACCGCAAACGATTTCCTGCGCCGAAAGATTTTCTCTTACCAATACTTCTTCAACCATAACAAGACTCCGTTTCGAGAATTGGAAATTGCACGATACAAGTCGCGAGCGTCCTTCGACTCTATGTGAGTTTCATATCGCCCTTGCTCTGACCATTTGATAACCAGAGCCCAATTCGCACTGAATTGTACCACCGATAGGCGCTTATTTAACTCCAGCTCCAGGCCTGCAAGTTTCGCCAATGAATGAATCTTGTGACTATAGTAGTCGTTTACGACCCTGGGATTCGGCGGAAAGTCATGCGCCAGAGTCCTCTTGGCGATGCAAGCTTTTAGAGCGCATTCCACAGCATATCCAGCCAAGTAGTAAGCTCCCTCATAGCATTTACGATCCAAAAGCACTTTTGCTTCCTTGAGTCTAATCTCGCTTAACTTGTGGAAGTCTGCGCGGTTCATTTTGTTTGTTCCCGAATCAAACGTTCAGTTGCGCAACGAATGGATCGGCGCCGGAATTCGTCCACCGCGCCTAATGAAGTCAGCGGAAGAAAACGCGTTCACCGCCATTACCGGCGCGCTCCCGAGCAGGCCGCCAAACTCAACCATTTCACCCACCTCGCGGCCGGGAACAGGAATGATGCGCACCGCCGTCGTCTTGTTATTCATCACGCCGATGGCCATCTCATCGGCAATGATCGCGGAAATTGTTTCGGCTGAAGTTGAACCAGGCACGGCGACCATATCGATGCCGACAGAACAAACGCTGGTCCACGCTTCCAGTTTATCCAGCGACAACGCGCCCAGCCGCGCCGCTTCGATCATGCCTGCATCTTCCGAAACCGGAATGAAGGCGCCGCTCATTCCGCCGACAGATCCGCTGGCCATCGCCCCGCCTTTCTTCACCGCGTCGGTGAGCAGCGCGAGGGCGGCAGTTGTTCCATGAGTTCCGGCTCGCTCGAATCCCATCGCTTCGATTATGTTGGCGACCGAATCTCCGGGAACCGGGGTCGGCGCGAGCGACAAATCAATAATGCCGAAAGGGATTCCGAGGCGGCGCGCTGCTTCGCGTCCCACCAACTCGCCGGCCCGCGAAAGTTTGAAAGAGAGTTTCTTGATGAGCTCGGCCACCTCCTCGAGCGGCAGATCGCGAGCCGCATGTCTCACCGCGTAATTAACAACGCCGGGACCAGACACGCCGACGTTGATAACAGCTTCGGGTTCGCCAACGCCGTGGAACGCGCCGGCCATAAAAGGATTGTCTTCCACGGCATTCGCAAAACAAACAAACTTTGCACAGGCGATGCCGCCTTCCTTGCTGGTGCGCTCGGCGGCCTCCTTGATGATGATTCCGACCTGCCGCACCGCGTCCATGTTTATGCCCGCGCGCGTGGTCGCTACATTTACCGAGGAACACAATCGTTTGGTTACCGCGAGCGCTTCAGGAATAGAGTTGAGAAACTCGCGCTCGGAATCGGTGGCTCCCTTGTGGACCAGGGCTGAATAGCCGCCGATGAAATCTACACCGACCGCGGCCGCTGCTTCGTCAATCGCGCGGGCCAACGCTACCGGATCGCCGCTCGCGCCTTCCGTTATCATCGAAACGGGCGTGATGGCAATTCTTTTATTCGCGATCCGTATGCCAAACTCGTCGCCTACTCCGTCAACAGTTTCGACCAGCCGGTCTGCAAAGCGGTGAATCTTTTCCACCGCGCGTTCCGCGGTTCGTTCGATCGTTTCGCTGACGCAGTCGCGCAGACTCAGCCCCAGCGTCACAGTGCGAACGTCGAGATGCTCCATCTCCGTCATCGCGACGGTTTGAAGAATTTCTGCCTGGGAGTAATCCATCTTTTTAAGTTTTAAATTTTGAGTTTAAGTTTTGAGTTTCGGAATGGGATTTCAGACTTAGAGACGCGATCTGAAGTTTGCGGCCTCAAAGTTTCATTTAACTCGAAACCGGAAACTCGAAACTTTTCTAAGTGATGAACTTATTCAACAAGACTATCACGAGAAACAGGACAAACAGGATCGCCGCCACCAGCACAAAGCGCAGGCTGGGATCGTATCCGGCTTCGTCAAAAACAACGCTCGAGATTTTACGTACCTTTTGGACGCGATGAATGACGTCGCCTTCAACGTCGCGCGCCAGCGTAGTAGCGCGCTGAATCTTTGCTCCTACCGCTCCCAACGCAGCCTGGCCAACTTTCCGCGGTTGCTTCGCAGAGTCCTTCGCGACCGTGGCCTGTGGAACGCTCATGGCTCCTGAAGTTTGCGGTAAGGGTTCAGTCACTGCAGGCGGCGCCAGATCTTGCGTGGACTTGCCCTTCGGCTCCAGGCCGGCACCACACTGAGGACAGAAAAACGCTGCCTCGCGAATGGCTGCGCCGCATGATGGACAGCGTCGAGCGATTTCTGGTTCAGACATGTTGGTAAATAGTAAATGGTGAATAGTAAATAGTCACTACGTGTTTGAGGTGGCGTGAGTAGTTAATGTTCGGGCAGCAACCACGAAACAGTCAGCCGCTCTATTTACTGTTTACCATTTACCATTCACTAGATTCGGTGCATGGCGTTAAAAAGATCTTCACGTTGAGCGTAGATGCGTACTCCAAGTTTTTCGCCTGCTCTTCGCAAACGCTCTTTCAATTCAGTCGCACTTTCCCTGGCCCGCGCGATGTTAGCGACAATGATCATCGCAAACTTACCCTGCACGACGGTCTGGTTGATATCGACAATGCTACAGCCGGCCTCGGCCAGGATTTGAGAAACGCCGGCGACAATGCCGGGATGATCGACGCCAAACACGGATATGATCATTCGATCTGACGAGCCTTCCGGCGATGGAGGGGCAGGCGGCGCGCTCGAAGAGAAGGGTTGGGAAGGCGAATACGCCGATCCGTTCGCACCAAGAAAGGGTTCGATCTCGCGATAGACTTCGGTGACGAGTTGTTCGACGGTCTGTTCGTTTGCCGCTGCGCCGAGACGGCTGTAAACAGCTTTCGTCAGCCGGTAAATCAGATCTTCATTGGACATAAAAGACTGGGTCTTTGTACTTTGGTTTTTGGTCTTTGTACCTTGTTCTTCTGTTGTTGAGTGGCCGAAAAAAACAAAAGCACAAAGTTCTAAATACAAAGATCAAAGACCAAAAGCCCAAGACCATCTCTACCGCTGACCGTTATCTCGGGCCAGATTCACAGCGGCTTCCCGCATTTCTTCCGAAACCGAATCGGTTATGTCCACGCGATCGACTATGCCGACGACTGCGGCTTCGATCGCCATGTCCTGGTTGCCCATCGCGGTGCGGGCGGCCTTACCAAAAGCACACATCACCATCTCGCCGGTTCCGGCGCCCAGCCGATCGGCAACGATGACGATGTTTCGGGTTGGCTCCTTCTCCAGGTCGTACGGGTGGACGACCAGAAAGCGAATGCCCTCAAGATCGGGAGTCTTTTTGGTGGACCAAACTGTACCGACTACTTTTCCTAAGAACATAATTAGTAAATCGTAAATGGTAAATCGTAAATAGAAAAGTAAATCGCAAACTGTCGTATCTATTCACGATTCACGATTTACTAGCCTTTAGCGAAAACCTCTGCCGGTTCGCCGATGTCGCGGGCGGCGGGAGTAATAATAG
>DASYMB010000017.1:0-8365 GCA_036009285.1 Pyrinomonadaceae bacterium
GAGCGGTGACGCGCGGCGTTGCGACTGTTTTCGCTTCGCCTCTGGTTTCCGCCATCGTAATGAGCGCGCTGATCTGTGCGGTTCCAAAGAGTCCCGTGGTCAAGCCGATCACCGTGCTGGCAGCAGCTGCTCCTAATGAACCAAGCGGTTGATTAGTGCCCGCGAGTCCGCCAAAAACACCCTGCGGATTTGGACCACTGTTGAGCCCGCCACTACCGCCGCCGGAAGCAGGGAGCGTTGAGATGTTGCCTAACCCGCCGCGCGCTAAATTCACGACACCGGCTGAAAGCTGGGCGCCAAGGTCGCGGCTGAAGTTGTGCTGAGCAATAACGATACGTGTTTCAATTTCAACCTGCGGCTCCGGCTGGTCCAGAATCGCGGCGAGTTGACGAATTGCATCGATGTTCTCTTTGACGTCCGTGATGATGAGCGTGTTGCTGCGGCCGTCAACCTCGATTGAGCCGCGGCGAGAAAGCCGGCGCGAAATGATCGGTAGTAAACCCTGATCGCCGCTGCCGCCAGTGGCGTCTCCGCCGGCGCCACCGCTGAAGCTGAGGTTAGTTGCACCGCCTGAAAACGCGCCCGTTGAACCCGCGGCTTGCGCCAGAGTTCCAGAAGCGCGAGCGTAGTTCAAACGAATGAACTCAGTAACGAGCGGTGAAGCATCGAGTCGCGAATCATTGATCACCTTCTGGGTTTCCGATTCCTTCGCAAGCACTTCGTTGGTCGCGACGCGCAGGATGTTGCCGTTGGTTTCCACTCCGAGGCGATTGGCCTTCAGCACGGCATCCAGCGCGATGTTCCAGGGAACGTCCTGGACGTTTACCGTCACCGGCACTGCTCCCACGGAAGTGTCAATCACGAAATTTACGCCATACTGTTCAGTGATGTAATTGAGTATGTCGCGAATGTCGGCGTTGACCACATTCAGATTGATCGGCTCGCCTACAAAACCCGGCTGGCCATATTGCCGTCCCTGTTGAGACTGCGACATCTTATCGGTCGCCGGCGACATGGCGGCGCCGGGCGCAACCGCAGGGGAAGGAGAAGGCTTCTGTTGCGCCGCCGGCTCGTTCGAAGTGGTAGCAACACTGAGCGAATTCTCAGTTGCTATTTCCTTCGAGCTGTCGGCAGCAGCAAAAACGTTGACTCCGCAAAGACACAGGAATATCAGGACGAGCGTAATCCTGCTTGTGGCTTTTGTGATTCGAGACTGGTAAACCATCTTTTCCCTCCTTAAGGGAATTGCTAGACGCTGATCGCCACGCGCTACGCTCATTGCACTTAGCCAAAAGCGCGCGCCGCACAAAGCGACATCGTCCGGGTTGATTGTCAAACTGCGTAGCTTACTTACTTACCGATTGCTCTAGTGGGCCAACTACGCGTGGAAGGGATTTCGAACTTGTAAAACTTTTCAGTTCGAAACCGGAGAACTAAGGCTTGTCAGCAGCCGGCTTTTCCGACTTCTTTTCCGGCTCTGCAGTTGCTGCTTCGGCGGAAGCCGACTTGGCGGCTGCGGCTGAGAGGGCATCGACAGCCGTGGCCTGTCGCAAAGGTTTCATTTCTACAGAGCGTTCGCGCTTACCGTCGGAGTAGACAGTTTCACGACGAAAGACCAGACGACCGTCTTCGATGGCAACCAGCTGGCCATCGTAAAACCGCTCGCCAGGATAAATCACGTAAGCCAGCTTAATCGGGGTTGCTTCGACAATCGCTGCGTATCCGCGCGGCGAACGAGAAATGCCGACTACTTGTACTTCACTCAGAAGGAAGGCGGTGGTCGGTTTTGGCGCTGCTACTCGGGCATTCATCGCGGCAAGCTTTTGAGCTTTGTATTGTTCGATTCGTTCCTGAATCGAAGGAGCCACAACGAGACTGCCGCTCTTTCTAACCACGACGCGAGGCGCCTCATACTTCTTAAATGGATCGCGGCCACCTTGATTGGAACGAATCGACGATGCCTTCAGTCCATCTTTGTCCTGAGCGTTGGTGGTCGAAATCGCGCCACTGAGCATCACGCCGGCGGCGATCGAAAGAACAGCAAATCCAGATTGGAGAATTTTCGTTTGCTTCATGGTGATTACTTTCCTGAAACGGTGTCCTTGGATAATTCCTGGTTGAACTTACTTTGCGGCCGGCGGCAATGCGGCAGGCGGTACCTGTCCGGAGCCCGCAGGCTGACCGGCGGCGGGTGGTTTCTGAAGTTTCTCAGCGGATACGTAGTAAGCAGTTAAGTCAAAAGTCGCGTCCACCGTTTTGGAAGAGGACTGCTTTTCCAATTGAGTAAGTTGGAAGTTGGTAATCGAGACAATTCGCTGATAGTGCGCGAGCTGTTCAAAGAAGTTGCGAAGCGATGCGAAAGAGCTCGTTACGCTGACTTCAATTCGTTTACCGCTGTAGTTGTCCTGCTGGACGTCATCCTTCGGAAGGAATTTTCTCAGCACGAGGCCGTTCGTACGAGCTCGATCCTGCACGCTCTGTAATACCATCGTCAGCTCGCGCTGTTCCGGCAACAAAGCTTTCAGTTCCTCATACTCTTCTACTCGCGCTCGGTAGACTGCCCGAAACTCATTGAGCCTCTGCGAAGCAATTTGCGCTTGCGCATTGCGCTGCACCAGGTCCGCGATTTCAGCGTTGAATACTTTAGTCTCAGCGCGAATCGGTTTGGTGACGAAGTGCCAGAAGCCGCCATACACGACCGCGGCCACGGCGACGAACATGAGAAGGCGCAGGTACCAGGGCACTGATTGAAGATTACCGATTTTCATCTGTTTAGATTCCTTCCCCGATTATTGGCGGGTCTACTTGGCGGGCGGGGTTACTTTTAAAGCTACCTGATTGGCGGGGTTCGCGGCTGCCTGGGCCTGAGGCTTCTTGGCGTAACCGCATCTCACGATGAAGCTCACAACCTCCGGCTGTTGAATCAAAACGATGGTGTCAGCGTGTGCCCCACCCTCTTTGTCCGCTGCCTGCGACGCCGAGGCGAGTTCACGTGTCGTTTCGATATTTAAGTTCGTAAACAGTCCCGAAGAAAACTCCAGACTTTGGCCGAATCGTGTGACCGCAGCCTCATTAGGCGAGATGCCCTTGATGGTGAGCTCTCCATCCTTCTGTTCCAAACTCTTCAAGTACAGGCCGGGAATACTATCGATTCGCGCCTTGATATCGCGCAAGACGGCGCTGGGTCCCTGTTGTGATTCGCGCAATCTCTTGATGGCGTCGATACGGCCTTGAATGTCCTGGGCCTTCTTCTCCAGTTCGGCTTGCTCTCGATTTACGGCAAGCATTTGCTGGTTGATGCGTCGCTGGTTTTCCAACTCAGTCTGCGCAGCGCGGTGCTCCGAATTTGAGCTGACATAGTCGTAACTAATGCCAACGACTAAGAGAGCGAAACAGGTTAGGGCCAGCAGCAGAGTCTGCACGAGCGGGGTTGCTACCCTGGCTTCAACCATCGCTGCCCCCGTGGGCCGGTCGGTGATGGATTCAATTAAATTGATCTTGATCATGCCGCTTCCACTCCTCTCAAGGCGAGACCGACGGCAATTGCCATATCAGGAACGATCTCTTTCATGTAGTCCGGATCAAACTTTCTACCGTCGACCTGTATCTGGCGAAAAGGGTCAAACAGTTCAACGGGAATTTCGAAACGCTTGGCGAGGTAGTCAGGCAGGCCGGGAAGTTTTGAGCTACCACCTGCGATGAGAATTCTTTGAATAGCTTCCTCACCCTCTTCAGCGGTCGCACGGTAGAAATCCATAGTCTTGCGAATCTCCAGTGCGAGGATATCGGACACCGTTTCGATAATCGGCTGGATAGGACGCGGCTCGATTCCTTCCGGTAGTGGATAGCCGCGCTTGACTGCTTCGGCTTGCTCGAAGGTCAGACCCAATTCCTTCTGCAGTAAGCTGGTGTACTGGCTCCCACCCACCGAAGCATCTCGCGCAAAAATCGAACGTGCGCCATTGAGTATGTTGATGTTCATTGTGGAGGCGCCGATATTCAGCAGCGCTACTACATCGCCGACCTGGGGTTGATAGTTAAGCTCGTAGCAATTTTGCAGAGCGAAAGTATCAACATCGATCACAACCGGTTGCTTGCCCGCCAACTGAATTGCTTGTTTGACGTTTGCGATCTTGTCGCTCTTGCATGCCGCCATCAGCACATTCAACGCATCCGAAGTAGTGCTGGTGACTTGATAGTCAAGATTGACTTCCGAGATGTCGAAAGGAATGTGCTCCTCGGCGTGCCAACTGAACGACTCTCGCAACTCGTCCTGACTCATCAGCGGCAGGATAATATTTTTTACGATTACCGAGTGACCGCTAACTCCGGCCGCGACTCTCGACGTTCGAATCTGGTGCTCGTTGAAGATGCTCGTAATAACGTTCGAAACGTTATTGAGCTCCATGATCTGGCCGTCAACTACTGTGTCAGCCAGCAGATTCTCGAATCCCAGGTTGACTAGCTGATAACTGTTGCCCTTCTTCTGCAGCTCAACAGCTTTGATTGAGCTGGAACCGATGTCGAGGCCAACCAGATTCTTCTTGCCGTTGCTTTTTTTGAACATGATCTATTTATTCCTCGCGACAAACAGTGAGCGGATTCTGTGCTGTTGACGCAGACGAGCACGCGCTTTCATCGCTCTCGATAGTCGGCTTTTGCACGTTTTGTTGATCTGCGCGGATTGCTTATTACTTTTCAAACCAAGCTCCTTGACGTATTGCTGCAAATTTCCGGGAGGGATTTGTGGGAGGGACGCGCGTTCGCGCAGCATTCCAGATTCGGACAAGACCTAATTTCTCTTAGTGGATTGCCTTCCGCAAAACCGAAGGCGGGTGAAACCGACACGAGGAACAGAGGCAAGGGCCTTAAGAACAGGCAGCATCCTCACTGCCGTGCCAAGCAGACTACCGTACAGGCTAAACATTGTCAACAGCTATTTTGCCATGTTTAACCTCGCTCTTCTTTCCTAATAACCCCAGGTAAAGCGAATTTTCCATCCCGGTGCTAAGACGATTGAAACGGTTGCGAAGAGATTCCCGATTCAAGCTTCGAAAAAGCTAGCTTGCGCCTCAACAGACCTCCGGTTAGGATGCGACGACATGAGACGAAGCCGCTGGATACTGCTATTCGCAGCCCTGGTATTGGCACTTATCGCGATTTGGCTATGGTGGGTAAGGCCGAAAAAGGTAGACATGGCAGCCTATGCCCCTGCCGATTCCCTGATATATCTCGAGGCAAATCGGCCGTTAGAGGTTTTTGAAGCCATCGCCGGAACTGACGGTTGGAAGGCGCTGGAGAAAGGCATGGGCACCGCGCCGAGCGCCACGAGAGATCATTGGTTGCAGAGCTTTTTAGGCTGGACCGGACTTGGCCCCGCTCAGTCGGTGATTCTGGCGAGGGCCCAAATCGCGGTTGTAGTTACTGGCCTGGGCACAACGGAGGCGGGAGACACTCTAAAGGTAAAGTCTGAAGGGGCAATCCTGATCGAAACCCATACTGGGGAAAGTCGGATCAGACCGCCGTTCGAAAAGGCCCTTAAGGCGTTAGCCGAAAAAACCTACCACCATTCCACTGCTCGCCGAAACACCATCGACGGGGTTGAATTCATCGAATGGATTGCCCCTGAAGGCTCTCGACAAATCGTTGGCACGGTTGCCGGAAGTCTTCTAATAATCGGCACCAGTGAACACGTGGTCCAATCCTGTCTTGCCGTTGCTCAAGGACGGCGACCTGCATTGAAGGACGATCCGGAATTGAATCAAATGCGGGAGCAGTTGCAGTCTAACTCTGCCCTCAGCTTTGGTTATGTTCCCGCTGGAAACAGCGCCCGTTTGCTGGCGGTTGGAATACCAGTGCTATTGGGTCGCGCGCCCGGCGATTCTGAATTCCAACGTCTTATCACAAACGGCGCTGCCAAGGTGTTTGGGAGTGTCGCATGGAGTTCACGCGGCTATCGAACCGGTATTGAAGATCGATATTTGATCAATCTGCAGCCTGCGGTCGTGGCTCGGCTCAAGCCACACTTCAGCGCTACCAGCATTCCTTCTCAAATACAGCAGCTGGTGCCGAGCGATGTTTATTCGGTAACAGCTTACAGGTTCGCTGATCCTTCCGCAGCGTGGCAGAGTTTGAAGACTGCTATCTCATCGCAAGTCGACGCGTTGTCAACGATTGTATTCTCTTCTCTACTCAAGTCAGCTTTGCTCTCTTATGGAATCGATGACCCAGAAACGTTTCTCAGGGCCGTGAATGGTGAGTTACTAACGCTTCGCTTCGACGAAAATGCCGAGCGCTCAATTCTTATCGCCGGCGTACGAGATCGCGCGAGCTTGCGCTCGCTGATAAGCAGAAAAATGTTAGTGAGTCCGCGTTCCAGTGGCGAGCAAAACGCAGAAAGCTTCGAAGACGCTGCGGGCGATTTTGCCGCCCGCCTAACCGACGAGTTTGTTGTAGTGGGAGCACCGGCTGACGTGCGACGCTATGCAGAAACAAGAGGAGCAGGCTCGGCGGTGTTGAGTGCCGAGAAATATAAGCAGATGACTTCCTTTGCGTCAGCATCGAGCAAGGCTAACGTAGTCACCTGCACGAATGATGAGAGTCGCGTACGTGATTTCTTCGCGGCCATTACGGCCGCCAAGGGGGCGCGAATGCCGACTTCGTCAGGTGTCGACGAGGCCGTCTCGCAACTGCCCTATTCGATAACCGAGACCACGCTGGGCGACCGCGGTTTGGAAAGAACGACAAGATCGCCGCTGGGACAGTTCAGTACGCTTCTTCCGTTGCTGATCCCTGAACAACCTGCTGTTACTAAATAGGGAAATCAATCTCAGATAGATCCGCTTGGCACGGTAGATCCGCTTGGCACGTATGACCAAAACTCGTAAGCTGGAAATATTGATCGCTACTCGCAATGGAGGAAAAATTCGCGAGATTCAATCGACGTTGAGCTCTCTACCGCTGAAGCTTCGTTTGCTCGAGGAGTTTGCCGACATTTCACCAGTTGATGAGGTGGGCCAAACTTACGCGGAAAATGCAAGCCTCAAAGCCATAGGCTATGCAAGTCAAACGGGCCTTTGGGCATTGGCAGATGATTCGGGACTGGAAGTGGCTGCACTGGGCGGAAGGCCCGGCTTGTTCTCGGCACGTTTCGGCGGCGACCATCTCTCGGATCGTGAACGCACGGACAAGCTCCTGGCAACGCTTTGCAACAACTCAGACCGCACCGCGCGCTTCGTTTGTTCTATGGCACTGGCAGGCTGCTGGCCCAACGAGAAGCCGGATGAGAGATCAGAGCCGCGATTGTTGAAGCTCACTGAAGGGATATGCGAGGGAGCCATCGCCCTCGTCGCACGCGGGAAGAATGGATTTGGGTTTGACCCTATGTTTATTCCCACAGGCTACTCTGAAACCTTTGCGGAGTTGCCAGACGGGATAAAAAGCAAAATCAGCCATCGAGCTCTTGCCCTCGCCGCGATGCACACGTTCCTGGATCGTTTGTCGGTTCAAACTTGACCGTTCGTCCGGGCATCCCTAGAATGCACGCCTGTCCAGTGTGGTTTTCAGTTCGGGGCGTAGCACAGCCTGGTAGTGCGCTCGGTTTGGGACCGAGAGGTCGGAGGTTCGAATCCTCTCGCCCCGACCATTTAGATCAACAACTTACGGCTGCCAGCGTTGGCGGCCGTAGTTCATTTGTAGAAGACTCGCTCAGAGTCGCGTTTCCCTTGGGAAAATCAGACATAACCTACACCGCCACAGCTTAGACGCCGTGCTCTGCCAAACTGAAAGGGTCTGAGGGCTCATGCTGCTCGAGTGTTTTGTTCTCCCGCCCGAGCGCTCAAATTGATTGAACTCTCACGTCGAGCGAAGTATAGTTATCGGGCTCTAAAGTCTACGGCTGAATTCTCACGAGAGTTCGACACTCGCTCGCTAATTCCAGCTTGTAGTTCGTCCAAAAGTTTCAACCTACTGTGCAATCGACTCCATGACTCAAGCTTCGCTCATTGCTACTCTAACTGAGCCGCCGTCGCGGACGGGCGCAGAATTAAGCGCGCTTCCGGATTCAGTGGAGTGGCTGGAAGTACGCTCGGACCTGGTTGGAGACCTCGACCCCGAATGGTTACGCGGCCATTTCAGTGGACGTCTGCTGTATGCCTTGCGAAGCCAGGATGAAGGCGGCAAATGCACTGATTCATTGGAGCGGCGGCATCAACGTTTAGAAACCGCCGCTCGCTTTTACGATCGGGTAGAACTCGAAGGCGGTGGCGATCTCACGCCGAAGTTATTATCCCGGATTCCCTTTGAGCAGCGCCTGATTTCCTGGTATGGACAGGCCAACGACTTAGCCGAGCTTCGCGCGCGATTC
>DASYMB010000018.1:0-7030 GCA_036009285.1 Pyrinomonadaceae bacterium
CTGCTGCGACGACCGCGCGGGTTTTCGTTACACGTGAATCGCCAGATCATGCGCTATCTTGGTCGTGCAGACGTGACGTGGAGGAAATATCTCTTCTACGAATCCGACAACGGCGAGTGACGGGCTGTTATTTGTCCAACAAATAGAAAGAGGAAGTCATGAACGAGACAATGTTCGCAATTGCAGGATTTGGACCCCAGGAAATGCTACTGATTGTTCTGGTAGTCTTCTTATTGTTCGGGGCTACCAAACTTCCACAGTTAGCAAAGGCCATAGGTCAAAGCAAACGCGCTTTCAAAGAGGGGTTGGATGAGGGAGAAAAAGAGGAAAAGGAAGCTAAAGAAAAACAGGTCTAATTGTGGTTGCGTATTATGCGCTACAACATCGTGGCGGTCGACCAGAAGCGCGGAATGACTTCACTGGCTGAGCGCCTTTTTGCCCATCACCAACGTCGCTTTTACCGTAAGCGCAAATCCCATATCGTGGCTCTCTTCGCTTATTAGCCGGGCAATCTCGTCGACAACTTGCTGGTGCGATTTGGGCGGCAGGGTTTCGAGCCATATAGCCATCAGGAAATCGGCGATCAGTGGTGCGCTGAGAAATTTCTCCGCTGACTCGAAATCAAACTCTTCAATCTTCGTAGTACTGCTGATCTCGATTAGTCCAGCCTGCTCCGCCAACTCCTCAACTACCGAAACGGCCGGCAACACCGAGATTAGACTCTCAACATCTGATTCGTGATCAAGCAGTCCACCGTTGTGGAGCGCTTCCCAGTAGATCGAAAAGAATTCGCCGAAGCTCGAGAAGGTTGGGAGCACAAGCGCCACGGTCGCACCAGGCGCCGCGACTCTCGCCATCTCTGCGAGCAACTGCGGAATGCGCTCGCTGTGAACGAGTGAGCCGTCGCCAACCACGAGATCAAAACTACTATCATCGAGCGTAAGCTGATCGGTTTGTGTCTGACGAAACTCAATGCCGTCTTGCACCACCGTAGCTTTTGCGCGCGCGAGTTCGAGGCTTTCTTCGTTCTCATCAACACAGAGAAATTTCAAAGCAGCGTTGGCGCGTTCCTGCAGCGCAATCGCGTGACTGCCTGTGCCCGCTGCCACGTAGAGGCCTCGGCCCTTCTTTGGCAGCTTCACCTGTTCGTCGATCAACTCGGTGAATCGTTCGCCCCAATCAGTGGCGACGAATAGATCCTGCAGAAATGCCAACTCCTTGTTCGTTTTAGGCCCCATCTTTTTGTAGGACAGGCATTCCTGCCTCTCCAGTTATTCGTTTATGAAAGAGAAAGACACGAGATTTTCCCTATCTCATTTGTCATTTCATTGCCATCGCCGGCATGCATCTCGTGAAGAACCAATGGACAAATAAAAACTGATAAATGGAAAATCTGTCTTCCTCCTTAAAAGTGTGGATGACTCATCCCCAGGACAGACAGGAATGTCTGTCCTACTCCTCATCAAAATATTTTCGCCCGCGCAGGGACTCCGGCAGACAGGTCATCTCATCTTTTGCGTTCGGGTCGTTATGAACATAGCGATAGCCCTGGCCATAGCCAACCTGCTTCATCAAGGGCGTCACCGCGTTGCGCAAGTGGAGCGGCACCGGCTCACGCGCAGTCTCCGCCGCATCAGCAACGGCCGCGTGATAAGCGTTCTTAACAGCGTTTGATTTCGGCGCGCGCGCGAGATAGATGGTCGCCTGCGAAAGTGGAAACAAACCTTCCGGCAAACCGATGAGTTGTACAATATCAGCGGCTGCTGCTGCCTGGACCATCGCCTGAGGATCCGCGAGTCCGATATCCTCAGAAGCAAGAATGCAGAGTCGCCGCGCTATGAATATCGGATCCGCCCCACCCTCGATCATGCGCGCGAGCCAGTAGAGCGAAGCGTTGACATCGGAATTACGCAGTGACTTGATCAGCGCGGAAGCAAGGTTGTAATGGTCCTCGCCGCCTTTGTCATACGCGTAGTGTGCACGGCCCAACGCCTCGATAATCGTGTCGTTTGAAATATGCCGCGAGCCGGTTTCATCTGGCGCAGTTGATTCCACGGCGGCGTCCAGAGCGGCGAGCGCGACACGTGCATCGCCTCCCGAGGAGTTTGCTACTCTTTCCAACACCTCGTCAGCGATCACTGGTTGCAGTTTTCCGAGTCCTTTCTCGCCGTCCGCAAGGGCCCGCTCGAGAATTGTTTTTACTTCATCGGGAGTCAAGGGATTGAGAACCAATACGCGGCAACGCGAAAGCAATGCGCTGGTGACTTCAAACGACGGATTCTCGGTAGTTGCTCCGATGAGGGTAACGGTCCCATTTTCCACTGCCGGCAAGAGCGCGTCCTGCTGACCTTTATTGAAGCGGTGAATCTCGTCAATGAACAGAATCGTGCGTTTGCCAAACTCGCGTTCGTGTCGCGCCTCCGTGATGGCCGCGCGCAAATCTTTGACACCGGAAAAGACAGCCGAGAGCGCGATGAATCGTGCGTCAGATTTTTCGGCGAGCAGGCGCGCGAGCGTCGTCTTGCCCGTTCCCGGCGCTCCCCAAAGTATCAACGAAGGCAAGTTTGCCGAACCTTCAAGCAGCCGCCGCAGTATTCGGCCTTCGCCAACCAGGTGGCTTTGGCCCACAAACTCTGCCAGCGCGCGCGGTCGCATTCGTTCAGCAAGCGGAGCGGACGGTTCCACAATTTCGTCCGCGGTCGATTTGCTAAAAAGATTTCCTGTGGTTGAATACGCCATACTTGGAAGCCCTACTAATTATCGCTGAAACGGATTCGTAGCGCGAGCGAGTCAATTGACCTGGCGCTCAATGAATGGGAATCAGCGAATCTTAGAGGGAACGCCGCCCGCGCGATCTTCGTATATTGAGCCGAACGCAAATAACCCGCGTGATTTAAAGCGAACGGGAAGAATTGGGGAACGAACGATGAAAGAAGCAACAGATGTATTGAGAGTAATTGGAATTATCCTGCTGGGAATATTTGTTCTAGCGGTGGGCATCCCGCTCGTACTAACAGCTGCCGGCATAACCCTTGGTATCCTGGGGATTCTCTTCGGCATCGCGGTAATGGTCATCAAGCTGGCCGTCGTGATCGCAATTGCATACCTCATTCTCGTCGGCGTCCGCGCCGTGCTGCGTTAAGTCACAGTCGGCGCCAGACTGCCTGCCAAAATTCTTGCATTAGCTCCCAGTCTCAGTCCATTCCTCACCTCTTGACCAAAAGCGCGGCATTGTCTTAGAACTTGGAACGCAGTTGCGATCCAGGTCGTATGCACTTTCTCAACTCCATCGTGCACTCAGACATTAAAGCGAAAATGAACTACGTCGCCCTCTTGCATGAGGTAGTCCTTGCCTTCCAGTCTCGTGAGTCCTTGTTCGCGCGCGGCGACGTTTGAGCCGGAGCGCAGCAGGTCTTCATAGCTGATCACCTCCGCGCGAATAAAACCTCTTTCAATGTCTGAATGGATTGTGCCGGCGGCTTGCTGCGCGCGGGTGCCTTGCGGAATCGTCCAGGCGCGCGCCTCTTTTTCTCCAGCGGTAAGAAACGACATCAAGCCTAACAGGTGATAGGCGCTCTTGATCAGTCGATCAACTCCGCTACCCGAAACACCCAGGCTCTTCAGATACTCTGCCCGCTCATCGGGCCGCAGTGAGACCAGCTCAGCTTCGAGATGCGCGCAGATGACCAGGCACTCCGCCGCTTCACGTTGGGCTATTTCCTGCACCGCCTTCACGCCGGCATTCGCTTCCGGATCAGCGAGCGTGTTTTCGTCGACGTTTGCGGCGTAGATCGTTGGCTTCATCGTCAGGAGGAAAAAATCACGCGCGACCGCTCGCTCTTCTTCGGTTAGCGGCACAGTCCGCGCCGACTGGCCTTGTTCGAGCACCGGCAGAAGTTTTTCCAGCACCGCCAATTCCGCGCGGGCAGTCTTATCGCCACCCTTCATGTTTTTTTGCGCTTTGTCGCGACGGCGTTCTGCGGTCGCGAGGTCGGCGAGCGCCAGTTCGATCTGGATCGTCTCGATGTCACGCGCGGGATCGACGGATCCTTCGACGTGGATGACGCTATCATCCTCGAAACAACGAACGACCTGGACCACAGTGTCTGTCTCGCGTATGTTTGCGAGAAACTGATTGCCAAGTCCTTCTCCCTTTGAAGCGCCGCGCACCAGGCCGGCGATGTCCAGAAACTCCACCGTCGCGGGAACGATCACATTCGTTTTCACCAGCTTTGCCAGCGGCTCGAGTCGTTCATCGGGCACAGCAACCACGCCGACATTAGGCTCGATGGTAGCGAATGGATAATTGGCCGCCAGTGCCGCTGTTTGCGCAGTGAGCGCGTTGAAAAGCGTAGACTTACCAACGTTTGGTAAGCCGACAATACCTGCTCGTAGCATTAGTTGATTCCTCGGATTTGAAACTAACCGATAATATTCCGGCGCGCAAACGTAAGAGCGACGTAAAGCAAACTGTTAGTTTGCGACGCCAGCTACAACCCGCGTCAGGTTGCCTGGGCCACAAACTAACGGTTTGCTTTGCGTCGCTTGAACCGCAAACTAACAGTTTGCGTTACGAATTCGCGTATAATCCCTGCGACATAATTCAAGCTTTTGTTATTAAGTACGAGAAAAGGACCAGACGGAAAGCCGTAGCGTGTTGCCCATCAACTCTCCGTCGCTGATTGCGTGATCATCTCGCTTGCGCTCGTGCTGCTCGTCACCGCCGGCGGCACTTTGGCCAGCTATCTATATGACGAAGACGCTGCTTTCGCTGCTCGTCTTTGTGCCGGGGCGTGTGTCGGTCTGGCCGCCCTGGGCCTGATCGGTTTTGTGTTCGCCTCTTTTCTCGGGCTCACGCCTTTAGCAATCCTGCTCACGCTGCTGGTGCTCATGATCCTGCCGGTACTTTCTTTGAAAGACCGGAATCGGCGGGACGTTGTGCGGCGAGATCTGAGGGCGACGTCGAGGGCGATTCGCCAGGGATTGCTCAATCCATCGCGCATTCCCCTCGGCTACACGCTTTTCTATCTTGTTGTTGCCGCGGTTTTGTGGCGCGCTTTCCAGCGCGCGATGATCGATTTGCCTGAGGGCATTTTCACCGGGGCGATTAATAACTTCGGCGATCTTCCGTTTCATCTTAGCGTTATCAGCGGATTTTCTTTCGGCAACAATTTTCCGCCGGAAGATCCAACCTACGCGGGGGTGCGGTTTACCTATCCATTTCTAACAGACTTCGTTTCCGCGATTTTTGTACGCTGCGGCGCGGACCTGCGCCAGTCGATGTTCATAGAAAACTTCGTCGTGGCGCTGGCCTTCGTTGGTCTATTGCATCGTTGGGCGCTCGAGATGTTGCGTGACAAACTCGCCGCCGTCATCACTCCGATTCTGGTTCTCCTTAGCGGCGGCTTCGGCTGGGTCCTGCTGTGGAGTCAAGTAACAAAAAAAAATGACGAGGGCTTGATTGGAATCATCAAGAGTCTCCCGCCTTCTTTTACTGTAATTCCGAATTCGACGTGGCGCTGGGGAAATGCGATTTCCACTCTGCTGATTCCGCAGCGCGGTTTCCTGCTTGGTCTGCCGCTCGCCGTCATCGTGTTTACCGAGTGGTGGCTGGCGACAGCGGCAACCCGCACTGACACGGAGACAGGGAGACACGGAGGCGCGCCGAAAGATGAGGAACCGGAAAGAGCGCGGAAGCAAAAGAAACAAAGGACGCCAAAAAAGCTAAATGCTCTCCGCGTCTCCGCCTCTCCGCGTCTCCGTGTCTCTTCGATTCACCGCATGGTTGCGGCGGGCGTAATAGCCGGACTGTTACCCCTCGTACATGCTCACAGCTTTATCGTGGTAATGGTTGTTGGCGCCGGCATCGCGTTGCTCCAAAGGCGTTGGCGCGAATGGCTAACGTTCTTCATCGTGGCTTCCATCGTCGCACTGCCGCAAATGTGGTGGTCCACTCACAACAGCGCGGTTGATGCGGGAAAATTTTTTGCGTGGCAGTTTGGCTGGGACCATGGCCAGGAAAACGCAGTCTGGTTTTGGTTGAAGAATACCGGACTCTTTATTCCGCTGACCGTGGCCGCGATACTTTGGCACAGTGACAAAGGACCGCTCGTTTCTCGCAGACTCCTGATATTCTTTTTGCCGTTTACACTCTGTTTCATTGTTCCGAATGTGCTGAAGCTGGCGCCGTGGATTTGGGATAACATAAAGGTGTTGTTCTATTGGTGGGTCGCCTCGGCGCCGTTGGTCGCGCTTCTGCTCGCGAGGCTATGGCGTCAGGGGGGAGCCAAGCGAGCGCTTGCCCTCGTTCTATTTATTTGCGTCACGCTCGCGGGAGCATTGGATGTGGCCGCCATCGTGCTCAGATCGGGCCAGTATGGAATATTCGATGCGGCTGGAATCAGCTTTGCGGAAGTCATAAAGCGTGAAGCGCCGCCTAATGCAATAGTGATACATGCTCCCGTTCACAATCATCCGGTGTTCTTGACGGGCCGAAGATCATTGATGGGTTATCCCGGACATGTTTGGACTCATGGACTCGAGTTTGCGCAACGTGAATCGGAGATCAGAAGAGTTTACGCCGGCGCGCTGGACGCGAACGACATCCTACGGAAGTACGGCGTTGCTTATGTCGTAGTTGGTCCGCTGGAACGCAACATCATGAATGTCAACGATCAGTTCTTTTCTAAATTTCAAATTGTGGGAGAAGTAGGTGGGTACCGGCTCTTCAAAATCACACAACCCTAAGCGGCCAGCCAACCGGGAGAAAGCAATCAGCGCGCGCGGAATAGATACCGCTCCAGCTCCGGAAGCGCCGGCGGGAAATGAAATCTCCGAACGCACCTGGTTAATCCTGAGCGCGGCGATCATTCTCCTCGCCGCCTTTCTTCGTCTCTACGATCTCGAGCTTGTTCCGCTTCATCATGACGAAGGAGTCAACGGAAACTTCCTGGTCCGCCTGGTTCGAGAAGGCTTCTATCATTACGATCCGGCTAACTATCATGGCCCGACGCTTTACTACTTCGCGGCA
>DASYMB010000019.1:0-10200 GCA_036009285.1 Pyrinomonadaceae bacterium
GCGCCGGTCGTGCATGACAACGAAATCGTAGAGATCGAAAAGGTAAAAGGCTGCGAGGCAGAAGAGCGTGGCGAGGGCCGCTTTCAGAAATCCCTGCCGCAACATTAGCTCGTTATGCGAGTCCTCGATCCCGAGCCGCAAATACACTGCGCCGACGATCGCGCCGAAAACGACTGCGGCTTCGGCGAGAAGCAGTAGGCTGGTCCGAGTATTTGCGCGAGAAGCTCTCAACTTGCGATTGCCACCTCTTCTTCTTCTTCAGGTCCGGTAACGAGCCGCAGTTTTTCTTCGGCCGGCAAAACTCTTTGCGGGCGGTAACTGCGTTGGTTGTAGTAATAAGAATTCGATTCGAGTTCTTCGTCAGAGCGATTCAAAACCACGCCCAGCATTCGTTCACGCGGCAACGCTGCCAACAATTTGTCGACCATCGCGTAACGCGTCTTACCGGCCCGGACCACCAGCAAAGCGCCGTCAGCGCGATTGATCAGGACATTCGCATCGGTAAAGATTCCCAGCGGCGGCGCATCGATGATGATGAAATCAAACAGGCGACGCGCTTCGGCAATCACTCCGGCGTAAGTTGGACCAGAAAGCAGCTCGGCTACATCGTCGCGCGCCTGGCCGCCAGGCAGTAAGTAGAGTCCGGCAGGATCAAGCCGCACTATGGCATCGCGCAGACTGAGTTCACCGCCCAGCACTTCGGAGAGACCGCGCGGCGCATCGACGGCCAGATATTCGGTGGCACAGGGCTGTCGCAGATCGCTATCGATCAACAGGCAGCGCACGCCTTCGGTTTGCGCCAGCAGCCAGGCAAGGTTCAGCGCCGTTAACGTTTTGCCTTCGCCCATTCCCGCGCTGGTGATTACAAACGTGCGCATCTGTTCGCGCTCGCCGGCTTGCAAGACTCGCGTACGCAGTGAACGGAACTGCTCGCAGTAAGCAGAGCGCGGCTGCGTGATTGCTACAAGATGAGGCTCGACGCGCGCCGGGTCTACGTCGTAAGAGACGAAACCCATTGCGCGCGCCGGCCTGGCAGCGTTCAAAGTTGCCCCAACAGCACGCGAAGCTGTTCCTTCGGGGAGTGCCATCCCGTCAGAAGCATTCGCAGTGTGCGCAGTGAACGCTGAACTTTTCACGGCAGTTTCCGTGCAGCCGAGGATCGAAGACACGTTGAATAACTGCTCTTCAATCGGCGCGGGCGCAGGGACCGGTGCGTGAATGCGGATTTCGCCGCGAGGTGATGAATCATGTAGCCGGCGAGAGTCGACAAACCCCGCCTCGGAAGTGTTAGCGCGTTTTATTGCGTCGTAAACTCGGCCCATAAGTTCTCCTGTCAGAACCACCTGCGTAAGCGGGTGCGCCTGTTTCTGCTTTTGTTCGTAACGAAGGCCCACCCGCTACCGCAGATGGTTCTGACAACTAGTTCGTTGGCTTGCCATTCCCGTTACCCGCCGCCCAGAGCTCGGCGCGACTAGCGTCCGAAAAGATTCTGGCGGCCAATTCCTTTTCCTCGCCCGACGGCATCCGCCGGTCCGTGCGCGGCAGCATGTCAAAACTCTCCGCAACTTCTTCGATGATCGCGCGGCCGACGGTCAAGTCGCCGGCGGCATAACCCGCCAGCAGCGCGTTGTCGCAGAGGTTATTTATGTTGCGCGGAATTCCTTCGGTGCAGCGATAGATGTAGTCAATCGCATCCGCCGAAAAGATGTCGGTGCGAGCGGCGCCGCTGACTAGCAGCCGCGAAGTTATGTAGCGATCAGTTTCTTCAACTGTCGGCAACGCCTTGATCACGCAGCGCAGCGCGACCCGTTGCTTGAGTTGACGAAGATCGGGATTGTTCAAAACGTCACGCAGCTCCGGCTGTCCGGTGAGCACGATCTGCAGTTGCTTCGCCGTGTCTGATTCGAAGTTTGAAAGCAGGCGAATCTCTTCAAGGACACTCGGCGAAAGTCCCTGCGCTTCGTCGATGATCAAGACCGTGCGCAGACCGCGCGAATGGCGCGACTCGAGCGCTTGTCCCAGCGCCACCAGCAACTCCGGTTTCGTTTCCCACTTCTGCACGTCGAGCAAGCTGGCCACATGCTGGTAAAACTCGGTGACCGACAAACGCGGATTGAAGATGTAGGCGACCAGGACCGTGCGGTCCAGCCGCTGCATCATCCAACGCAAGACCGTGGTCTTGCCCGTTCCCACTTCGCCCGTCACCACCACCAAACCTTTGCCGCTTTCAATTCCGTAGTGCAGGTTCGCCATCACTTCCGTGTGCGACGGGGTGAAGTAGATGAAGCGCGGATCGGGTGTCAGCGCGAAGGGCAATTCTTTTAGTCCGTAAAATTCTGCGTACACTTTTAACCTCCTCAAACTCTGGTCAGAACCACCTGCGTGAGCGGGTGGCCTTGACAGTGTTGCCATTCAATCACGACCTGCGCCACCCGCTAACGCAGGTGGTTCTGACGCTAAACTGCGAAGCGCTCGAACACCTGGGTCAATTTCAAAATCAACGCGAGGGCCGGAATCGCGAGAATCATGGCCGCAAAGGCGGTCGCCAATAGCAACCGGCGCCGGCGTGGAATACTTCCCGCTTGCTCGGGCGTCAACAATTCAGGCACGACCATCAGCACCGGCAGCGTTGTGTAATGAGCAGCGTCTTCGCTGGTTTGAATAGTGAGCAGACGCGGCACTTCAAAAAGTCCGGCCAAAAGCAGACCGACCGCGAGTCCGATCCCGAGTCCCACTCCCATCAGCACCAAACGCTTTGGCGCAACCGGCCGCGCCGGCAGATTCGCCGGATCGACAACCTGAATACCTTCGCCTTGCTGTTGACTGGTGGCGTCGGCGCTCAAGCCAATCTTCTGCGCCTGCATCAACAGCGCATCGTACTGCGCCTTCTTGGTTTGATAATCGCGATCCAACGCTCCCAGGGTTACTTCCGCTCCGGGAACGTTGTTGATGCGTTCCATCACCGAGCCGATCTGTCCGTCGATGTCGCCCAGCATGGTCTGCTGGCGTTTGATTTCGCCGTCTACTAGTGACAATTCCGATTCGAGATTGCCAACAGTGAGGTCGGGACGATCGCGAAGTTTGTCCTGCTTCTCGGCGATGCGCTGTTTCCACTCAGTAATCATCTGGGCCATCGCATCTTTTACGGAATCAACTTCGGCCTGTTTTGCCAGCACGTCAGGATGCTTGGGCCGCAGTTCCGTCAGCATCCGCGTCAACTGCGATTCGAGGTCTGCCTTGCGAGCGACGAGTTGGGCCCACGCAAGCGTGGTCTTGGGGTCAGTAGTATTCTCGGCAATGTCTTCCTTGGCCTGCTCCGACGTTTTCTTTACGAGCGCGAGTTGGCTCGTCAGCGCCGAACGACGATCGGAAAGCCGGCCTACTTCGGAAATGTAAGCTTTCTGCTGTTCGCGCAGGCCGGACAGTTGGCCCACTAACGAAGCGGCTTCCGACGGCAGGTTGCCGACGTTTTTCTGCATGAAGTCGAGCCGTTCTTTATCGACTGCATCAAGCTCTTCCTTCGTTTGGTTCACCTGCTGATCGATGAACTGCTTGGCGGAGCTGGTGGAGTTGATCGTGTTCTGCGTTTGGACGTCGATGTACTTGCTGGCTAACTCGGAGGTAACCGCTTGCGTGGCTTTTGCATTGCGGCCGCGATAGGTGATGTTGAAGCCGTTAGTAATATCGTTGCGGCTGGTGTTTACCTCGACCTTGATGCTCGCGCGCATGTAATCGATGAGCACTTCCATGGGCTCGCCGCGCTGCCGCTCCGCTTTGTAGAGATCGAATTTTTGGAGCAGCGGCTCGAGCGAGCTGCGACTGGTAACGACCTGCGCGATGCTGTTGATCTGGCGGGTCAGGCTGTCTTCTGTGATTGTGGGGACGACGGAATTAGGCAGGGTCGAAGGCTTGACGACGATCAGCGTTGACGACTCGTAGAGGTCGGGCAGTTGCCACACCACCCACGAGACCGCGGTCGCGATCGCGATCGCCGGAAGGATAATCAACCACTTGCGCTTCCAGGCAATCTTTGCGTATTCGCCTGGGGTTCGCTGCCGAAATTCAACACTCATGACTACTCCTGTCAGAACCACCTGCGTGAGCAGGTGGCCTAAATTGGCCTAAATTAGCTCCGGTCGCAACGCTCCCGTCGTCAGGCCACCCGCTTACGCAGGTGGTTCTGACAATTACAGCGTGGCCAAAACGTTGCGCGCGTCGCCGGCTTCGGCAAACGGAGCTTTCTCGCTCAAGCGCACCGCCTGTTCGAGTTCGCGTCGCGCCGCTTCTTTATCGCCTTTGGCCTTCAGGGCCATTCCAAGGTGGTAGTGGTAGTTTGGGGCCGGGCTGCTGCCGCCGCTCTTGCTTGCACGCTCATCAAGGGCCACCGCTTTTTGCAGTTGTTCCACAGCAGCGCCGTAGAGTCCTTTTTTGTAATAGACCCAACCCAGCGTGTCGACAAAGCCGGGAATGTTGGGATTCTTTTGCACTACGCCCTGGGCCAGACGCACTGCTTCGTCCAGGTTACCTTTGCCGTTCACTGCATACAACCAGGCGAGGTTATTTGCCGCGATCACCGCGTTTTGATCTTTGCCCAGCGCCTTGCGATAGCTGTCGGCCGCGGCATCGTAATTTTGTCGCGAGTCGTCGAGCATGCCGATCAACGTGTATGCGGTCGCGTTGTCGGGCCGACGCTCCAGAATTTTTTGATACTCGGCGATAGCGCGGTCCTGCTGGTTAGTGTTGATGAAAAGCGCGCCCAACGATGAATAGGCAGCGATGTAATTCGGATCCAGGTCGAGTGTCTTACGAAGCTCGACTTCAGCCTGCCCGGAGTTGCGCTCATAACCGTAGGCTTGCGCCTTGAGATAATGAAGCGACGCGTTGTTCGGATAACTGCCGAGGACCTGATCGATTCTGGCGTGGGCCTTGTTCGTTTCGTTGTTGCGGGCGTAGAGACGAATCAGTCCGCTCAGGGCGTTGAAGTTTGTGCTATCCATCGATAACGCATTCTCGTAGAACCCGGCAGCTTCTTCGTTTTTATTTTCAGCCAATGCCACGCCGGCCAGGCTGATGTATGGATAGGTGTCCCGGGGAGCCGCGTCACGGGCCATCATGAAATCTTTCCGCGCGTTCACGGTATTTCCCTGTTCCAGCGCGGCGGCGCCACGAGAGAGATAGGCCTTCGCGCGAATCTCGGCGAGCATCTGCGGCGAGCTTTGGCGGTCTGGAGCAGTTTGATTAAGCCGATCGATTAACTCAGAGGAAAGACGCTGAGCTGCTTTCGAGTCTCCCTGGGCCAGGTTGATTTGCACCTGCAGCAATTTCGCCGGCAGGTAATCCGGATAGTTACGTTCGAGGTCGCCGGCAAACCCTCGCGCCTGATCGATATTGCCGAGGTTGAAGTTTGCCTGGGCCATGAAATAAAGGCCCGCGCGTGAATTCGGTTCCTGAATGAGAACTTCTTTAAGATCCTGGACCGCGTCCTGCAAATCGGTGGATTGACCCGTCTGGGTGCGAACTCGCGCGCGCAAGAGCAATGCTTGCCGGTCGTGCTGATCTTTTTTCAGCACTTCATCGACCTGCGCCATCGCTCCCTGCGTGTCGCCGCGCATGAGCATGATTTCGCCGAGGCGATAACGCCCCTGGGTGAAGTCAGGCGACTTCCCTATGATCTCCTGATAGATACTAACGGCTTCATCCAGACGATTGATCGAGGAGTAAAAATCGGCTAACACGGCGCGGCCTTCTGGTTTGTCCTTATCTAATTCCGCCAACGCCTTGTAAGAGACTTCAGCTTTGTCCAACTGTTTGTTGACCAGATAAAAACTGGCGAGAATAAACCGCGAGGGGCGATTGCTCGGCTCAACCTCAACGGCTTTGCTCATCTCCGCTTCAGCATCGGCGAGGCGGTTGAGCTGTACGAGATACTTGCCGTATTCAGTATGCGCGAGACCGGAATTGTTGTTGACGGATATTGCGCGGTGAAAAGTCTCCTCGGCTTTTGCCCGGTCGTTGATGACAATGTAGAAGCGGGCCAGACTGAGATACGACTCAACGCGTTTTGGTTCCAACTCAATTGCGTGATTGATTTCTGCGAAAGCTTTTTCACGTTCGTCCTGAGCATAAAAAATACTGCCCATCAGAATGTGGCCTTCTACGTGATTCGCATCTTTCGCGAGTATCTGATCGGCCAACCGTTTCGCTTCGACGATTAAGTCTTTATTTCCTTTCGCGGCGGCGATGTAGTAGTTGCCGAGTTTCACGCGCGCGTCGAGATTGTCCGCATCGAGGTCGATAGTCTTACGCAGTTCTTCGAAGGCTTCCTGAAAACGCTGGAGTCCTTCGTAAGATCGCGCCAGCCCCCAATGGGCCGAGGCAAGCTTCTCGTCGATCTGAATAGCATTGCGAAACTCAAGCGAGGCCTCCTGAAATTTTTCATTCTTCAGGTAAGCTTCGCCTTTTTCGACGTGGGCTATTTTGGATTTTTCGGGATTACTGCAACCGCTGATTGCGAAGATTGCAACCAGGAGAACAGACAGAAGAATGGCGGAGTAAACTTTAGATCGGCACTCGGATTTCATTTTCTTTTCCTCTCAGCGGGGACGATTTTCCTGGGGATTCAGGCTCGGTCCCGGTTGTGTGTCTCTGGTTTACTCTCGCTTCCGTCTGAGTGGCGGGCAATGCCACTCGATTTGTCCCGAGAGTGAGACACCTTTACAAAAGGGCTAATTGTTCAGGGTTTCCGCAAATTTTGAGTTGTGTTTGGAGTGCGCTGACCAGTCAGCGCTTTGGTCGGTCGCGACCAGTCGCGGCCCATGGTTCGCTTGAATCAAGAGAAAGAGTGCGGCATCAAGTCGCCGCCGACCAAAGCGGTGACAGGTCACCGCACTCCACAGGTTCGCTCCCGTCAGTCTGGAATAAATTCGGGCAGAATGGTGGAGGAGTCAGCGGCGAGACTAACCGCCAGATCGATTGCCGCTTGCAAGGCAGCCGGGTCAGAACCATTAACCGTCGTTGTAATTCGCACCATCGCGCCATCTGAGCGGCGCATCCGCACGCTATCAAGGACCGTGTAAACCTTGCCCCAGTATTCGCTAGCAACTGCGCGGCCACGACCCTGATACCAGTAGACCAGCAACTGTTTGCTGTCGCCGTTTTGGATCACATACTTGTTCGCGACGAAGGCCGGCCTTCCTGCGGGCGTGATCGTAATCTTTCCCGGCTCGCTCATCACCCAACCCGATCCCGGCAAACAATTCAACGGGCTATGATAGGTGGCGCCGTCACGTTGGCTCGCGTAGTAACCCACATAGAAGTTCACCAACCGCCCATCCGTAGACCGATAACTCCGCAGCAAGTAGTCGCTGGCACGCAATACCGCTAGCGTTTCCTTGTTGAACTGCTCGTCAACGCCGCTTTGTTCCCAGTCTCCAATCTGTTTCGGAAAATCCTTTAACTGCTTACGCTCGACGCGTGCTTCGCCGAGATACTCCCAGGCGTTGACGACGAGGCCGCCGGTGAGCAGGAGAACAAACAGGATCGCGAAGCGCCAGGATTTCATTATTCCGCCACCTCCGCTTGCGCAAGCTGCACGCCTGGCGTAATTCTCCGCGAGGAGCTTTCTGCTTTTGGTTGTGAAGGCTTTATGCGATCCAGCAGCCAGCCGACGCCAAACAACATCAGAAACGCTACGACGTAGATCACCCAGCCCGAAAAGCTGTGAAAGAAACCATCTGCGATTTGAGTTCCATAATAGCGGGCGAGAATACCCGTGCCGCTAACTCGTAGCGCGTTGGTGAAAATTGCGATCGGCACGGCTGATAAAACGATGATCGTCGAGCGCCACAAACCGTAGCCTTTCAGTTTGCGAAGCGCCGACATTATTCGCGTCGCGAAGTTGGAATTCGGGCCTCTGACTTCTGGCTTCTGATCTCTGTTCTCTGTTCTCGAGCCCTCGCCGGAACGGCCACGCGGATGTGTGAAATAAGCGAAAACAACCGCGAGCGTAACGAGCGTCATGAGCGAGCGTATGCCGCTGCAAGCTTCAACCACCTCGAGCTTTTTCGTTTCGCGTGCGCCCAGCGGCATCAGTTCAATGACATTCCCTTGCCGTAACACCGGGATATCAACCAGCGTCATGGCCCACACCGCGCAGCGCGAAGCAAAGAGTTGCAGGGGAAAGGCAATCTTGTTGAAGATTATCGCTGGTATCGGAATGGCCAGCAGCAAGAGGAACAGAGGCACTAGCAACAACTGCAACAGCCGGAAGCCCCAGAAGTAGAGCACCGTTCCGGCCAGCATCAGGACCAGCGACGTTCTTTGCAGGTAAAGCTCAGTTCCGGCAGTGCCGGCCCACAGTGCGAGTAGGGCGGACAGCACAGCAGCGAGCCCCCACATCATCGTGGGACGTCGCGCGACGAGTGCCAGCCGTTCTCGTTGACTCCAGAGAATAAAGCCGATGATGAAAGGAATGAGCAGGCCGTGGGAATAGTTTTCGTCAGTCCACCAATCGTGGCCGAGCTTCGTCAGCACGGTTGCATACGCAAAAACGAGCGCGGAAGAGATGGCGAGAATTCGCCAGAGATGTTTAGTGGCGGGAACGATCATGGCACTCGGTAGCTCTTACTAAAGCTTCTGTCGGAATATGCCGTAGGGAAAGGGCAATTTTCCCTACGCAATTAACTGAAACTACTAAAGCGTTCCGAATTCCGCGACGAGAGGGCTCGCATCAAAGATTTTTTGTTACCGACGTCCGCGGAAGCTCCCGGCCTCGCGCTACGCGGATTAACCTTTCTTCGAGTGCAAGGATGTTCGTAGCATGTTGCAGTTCGCGATCTCGGTTCTTGCAGGACTGCTCCTCGTTCTTGAGACGCAGGCCCTGATTTTTCAGCGCCTGTTCTTCGTTCCGGAGTCGGAGACCCTGATTCTTTACCGCTTGTTCCTCGTTGTGAAGTCGAAGACTTTCTCGCCTTAGCGGCCACGTCAATCCAAGTTCAATCAGCTTTTGGAAAAACTGACTGATCTCACGCACCACTTCTCCAATGCCCGCAAGGTCCCTCGACATATCCGTATCTCCGGAATAACGAGCCGCACGTTCCCCACCGCGAACACAGGCGTAATGGGGCAGTAATTCCAGCGAGGGATACCTACCGGGGTAAATAAACATTCAATACGATCTCAATTCCGCGAGGCGACCATCAGACTCTTCCTTATTTTCCCGAGTGGGTCAGGCGCAGCCTTGGTCTTGACGAACAAGCACCAAAAAGCGCAGCCTGTCCGCACGGAACGTTAAAGCCTCCCGGTCGCAAGTAAAATCATGGATAAAACTGGATTGACGATTGAGGCTTTAAAACTTCTACAGGATTGGAGCAAGTGGCTCGTCACGCTGGAGGCTGCTATCTGCGCCGCGCTATGGCCGAAACTAACCGGCGGTGGAAAGCCGCCTGCTGCTCTTTATCTCGGCTGGATGATGTTTTGGGCGTCGATTATTACTGCCGCCGTCCTGCTCATTTCCATCTCCGTCTACGTGCGTCGAGTAGATGTTTCAGGCGACCGTGATTTTAGGAAGGTGCGGGTTTTGGTTGGCATAGAGTACGCATTCTTTCTTGGCGGGTTGTTCTGCTTTGCATGGCGACTAGCAGAGGTGTGGTTAAGCTCGTAACGGATTGGCTATGAAACAATCGAGCTAGCGCGTGGGATAAACGGAGTAAGAAGTTAAGAATTGATCACTACTGCCGCGGGCGATGATGAGATAGCCGGGCTGTTGCGCTGTATTTTCTACTTTCCACTTATATGAATAGCTGATGCCGTCCGTTGCCTTTATTGCGAGGTCAAGACTCGCGAGGTCGGCATAACGGACGACTTTCGGGTGCGCAACCACAGTCATCCAGTTCAAGCGATGTTCTTTATTAAACTTGACGAGCAGGTAGTTGAATTTGGAATCGCGTTTGAGAATCCAAACTTCCTGTTCGCCGCCTTCCTCTTCTTCCCGCTCTTCCTTTTGCTGCTTCGCGATCTTTCGCAGGCGGCTGCGCACGGCTTCCTCGGTCATACCCAGCCGCAGTCCAAAGAATTCGCGCGGCGGCTGTTTGCCAGGCGCCTGTATCGTTGCTGCTGTGGCTCCAGTTGCACGAGTTGTAGCCGGGGCCGCGTAAACCGGAAGCGCCGCGAGAATGCATAACAGAAAAATCTTCATAAATT